>JAQBNY010000226.1 GCA_028288315.1 Mucilaginibacter sp. | reverse complement strand
TTTGCCTCTCAAACGGTCTTTCTCTTCTTGAGCGTTATAACCGTAATTTCCGGCCATATGCCTAAGCGGCCCGAGAACGCCAGGAAGCCAAAGCCACGGTTCACATACAAATGGCGGTTCTTTTCTTTAATAAGGCCGGCCCAATCAAGGTAGCGGTATTTAACCGGACTCCAGCGGATGCCAGCCGCCTCAATGCCAAACTGCGCGCCATGGGTATGGCCAGAAAGGGTTAAGTGAATATCTGTAGGGTGAAAACGCACCTGTTCTTCCCAATGGGTAGGATCATGTGATAACAGGATCTTGAAAGTATCTTTATCAACATCTTGCATGGCCTTTTTAAGGTCACCTATCTGAACAAAGCCCCGGCCCCAGTTTTGTATGCCAATGAGCGATATTTTTTGTCCGCCTTTTTCTAAAACCACATTCTCATCCAACAATAAGCGGTAGCCCAGTTCGGCATGGTGCTGTTTTAGTTTTTGAAGGTTGGCGGCTTTTGCCTGCAGACTGTCCCACTCAATATAATCGCCATAATCATGGTTGCCTAAAATAGAGAACTGCCCGTAAGGTGCTTTTATTTGACTAAAACGATCAATATATTGTTCAATTTCCCATGCGGCATTATTTACAAGGTCGCCGGTAAAAACAAACAGGTCGCTTTTTTGTGCTTTGGCCAGGTCAATACCCCGCTGCATGGCGTCAACATTATCAAAGCTGCCGGAATGGATATCAGATAACTGTGTGATGGTAAATCCGTCAAAAGCGTCGGGTAGTTCATCAAAATAAATGGTATGACGATGAACTTTATAATCATATTTACCCCTTATCATAGCATAAAAAAAAGAGGTAAAGGGTATGGCTGCTATCAATATGGCAATCTCGCTTATGAATTTCCTGCGCTCAGGGAAATATGGCTGCCCGGGTATTCTTTTACCAATTGCGTTATTTGCTATTCCGTAAATAAAACGGCCGAAGTCGCCCAGTGAAAGCACTATAACGAAAACAAGCTTGGTAATAAAAAAGGTAAGGAACAGGCTTAGCATCCACTCGTGGAAAGGTGTCATTCCGCGAAATGATCTAAAGCTGTTTATTCCCAATAAAAAAACAACTGTTACCCCTACTGATATTAACAGAAAACCCCATATAACTATTGCGCGAGCAGGGCGTGATTGCCAGTCGTTAGTTAAGGAACGCAATCCGTTAAAAACATACCAGTCCATCAGCAGCGTTATGGCCGCGAAAACAAAAAAAATCTTGAACAATCCGCTTCCGTGCATATTTAGATGTATTTGATGCGCAAGATAAAAAAGGTAAGGTAATTGAACGGTAAAAAAAGCTGTAGTGTAAGCGGGGTACCTCTAAAAGTAACAGCAATAAATTAAAGCTTTCACTTATAATTAAATCAAATGCATACTTTTAGCCATCAATTTATCTATTCATGAAAAACACATTATTATCGTTGGCTGCATTGCTTATGCTTTCGGGTGCAGCTGTGGCGCAACAAACTAAAAAAGACACCGTATTTTTTGAAGATTTCAACAAAAAAACGCTTGACCGCAGCAAGTGGAACGTGGAGATTACCGGCCAAACGGTTAATGATGAGCAGCAGGCTTATATAGATTCGGCAGCTACGCTTTATTTTATTGATGGTAAAAAAGAAGGCGCTAAGAATGGCGCACTGGTTATTAAAGCGATTTATAAGCCGGGTCATACCAGTAAAGAAGGAAAGAAATATGATTTTGTATCGGGTAGGATTAACACTCGCGATAAAATGATGTTTACTTACGGAAGCGCATCGGCACGTATGAAAATGGCTGATGGTGCCGGGTTATGGCCGGCGTTTTGGGGACTGGGCAAGGGCAAATGGCCTGACTGTGGCGAAATAGATGTGATGGAAACTGTTGGAGATGGCTCATGGATAAGCAATGCGTTGCATGGTCCGGGTTATTTTGGAAATACTCCCTTTGCACACCGCGAAGCCTTCCCAAAAGGAACTGATGTTACAAAATGGCATGTTTACAGTGTGGATTGGACTGAAAACAGCCTTACTTTTAAACTAGATGGTAAAGTAACTTACACCGTAACAAAACGCATGACTGAAAAATATGGTCGCTGGGCATATGATAACCCTAAGTTTTTGATATTAAATTTTGCATTGGGCGGCGGTTATCCAAACGGTGTAAATAAAGTTACTCAACCCTACTTTGGCTTATCGCAAAGCTCAGTTAATAAGATCAAGGCAGGGAATGCCAAGGTATATGTAGACTGGGTATTAGTAACTAAATAAACCAAAAGAGCCTCCCGATATCGGGAGGCTCTTTTAATATTAACTGATCTTATTTAAAAATTATTAGTAGTTACGACGCACAACCACGCGTGTATGTGCATTATGGCGGTATGCCGGCCTAATAACTGTACGACGGTAAACCGGCCTGTTTACAACAACTGCTCTATGGTAAGCCGGGCGATAAACCGGCCTGTTTACTACAACAGTTCTGCGGTGATAAACACGTTGTACAGGTGCACCTACACGGGCTTTAACTACTACTTGTTGCGCTTGTGCACCTTCAAAGGCAAACATGGCAATTATTGCTACGGCTAATACTTTTAGATATTTCATGGGTGTTTGTTTTAATTATTTATTGGTTTGTTTTAGTAATTGTTGTAATAATCTCTGTCATCAAGATAATCGTGCTCCCTGTCACTATGGTTATGCCGATCTTTAATATGTCTTCTATGTCGCCCTCGGTTTTCTACTGAACAACTGCTTAATGCCGCCGCGCCAAAAAACAACAGCGCTAACATTTTTATCATTTCCTTTTTCATTGTAGTATTTTTATGTTACTATCCTGTTTCTTTTAATTTTAACTACGATAGCATTGCAAAGTTTAATCTGTATAGTAAATATCACTAAAACGTTACAAAGGGTATTTGTTGAACTTTTTATTTAACTCATCATTAAACCTTTCTATTAAGGCATTGTATGATTTTAGTGTAAAAACATGATTTTAACTGCTCTTGCTTAAAATAAACTTCTACTTTTGCGGCATAATACGCAGCAATGGATAATTTACAGGATAAATACGACAGCATAATATTTGATTTGGATGGCACGCTTTGGGATAGTACCGATACCATTACCGAAGCCTGGCAAACTGCTTTAAGTAAAGCCCCTTACATGCAAAATGAGGTTATGACCCGCGAACGTGTGCGGTCCATCACCGGGATGACGTACGATAAAATATTTGAAAAGCTGTTTCCGTTTCTAACTGATGCACAACGTGCCGAGGTGAAATACCTTTGCTCGGTAAGTGAATTGGAGATATTGCAGAAACAAGGCGGTACCTTATATCCCGGATTAACCGAAACCCTTGAATACCTTGGCGAAAAGTACAAACTGTATATTGTAAGCAACTGCCAAAGCGGGTATATTGAACTTTTTATGGATCTGCATGAAATGCACGACCATTTTCTGGCGCATCAATGCTTCGGTACAAAAGGGAACCCTAAGGCCGATAATATTAAAGATATTGTAAACGACCACAACCTTAAAGCTCCCGTTTATGTGGGCGATACAATGGGCGATTATGAGTCGGCAACTAAAGCAGGCGTTCCTTTTATCTTCGCATCATACGGCTTTGGCAAGGTAGAGAGCGGACAGATAGGTACTGTTGATAGCGTTACACAACTAAGAGCTATACTTTAAGCCAAAACCTTTTTCACATCAGTAGGTTTATTTTGTAATATTATGCACTAATATGAAGATAACCAAATACATACACTCATGCCTGTTGTTTGAGCTCGACGGACATAAATTGCTTTTCGACCCCGGGAATTTTACTTTTGCCGAAGGGATAGTTAAGCCGGAGGATTTTGCTGATGTAGATAGTATTATCATTACCCATATTCATCCGGATCACCTGGATACCCAAAACTTAAAAAAAATTGTTGAGCTGAGTAATGCCCCCGTTTACACCAATATGGAAGTGGGTACAGCCATCCAAAAAGTAGGGTTACATTATAATTTGATTGAAGAAGGTGTTTATAAAATAGGCCCCTTTAAGCTGAATGCTATCCCGGTGGTACATGAACCTCTGCTGGATAATCCAATTCCCAAAATGACCGGCTTTATTATTAACGATAAAGTGCTGCACCCGGTTGATTCTATGGAACCGAAACTAACCGAGTATCAAGGCATGGAATTATTGATTATGGTAAGTATGGCGCCTTTTACTAATGAATTAAAAATTGCTGACTTTGCCGATAAAGTTCGCCCTAAACAGATATTGCCGGTTCATGATGGCTTCGGCAAAGAGTTTTTTGTTAAACAACGCTATGAAAATTACACCAAACACTTCAATAATTTGGGTATAAAATTTAATAATATGTATAAACCAGGTGATAGTATAACTATTTAATATCCCTTCATTTCTTTATCAAAGTTCTCCATTACCAATACAGCAGCGCCAATTAGTTCGGCATCAAAGCCTAATGATGATATTAATAATTCGGTACCTAATGACAGGCGGGGGATGCAATATTTATGCAGGGCCTGCTGTATGGGTGCAAGCAGTATTTTACCCACTTTAGCCCCACGGCCACTCAAAACAATTTTAGCCGGATTCATGATGTGGATAAGAATAGCAAGGGCTTTCCCTATTTTATACCCCGAGTCTGATAATAGCTCAAGCGCAAACTGATCGCCCTGGTTTGCGGCATCCATCAGTGAATCGCCCATAAGTTTTGATTCCCCCTTATGCGGCTTTAGGCTGGTTATACGGCCTTGTTTAATACCCTCTTCGGCCTTTTGGGCCACTACCAGCATAGATGCCTCAGCCTCTAAGCAACCTCGTTTACCGCATGTGCAAAGGGCACCATCTTCTGATAATGGTATATGGCTAAGTTCGCCGGCAAAGCCATTGTAACCACGAAAAATTTTACCGTCAATGATCATTCCCAGCCCTATTCCCCAACCCAGGTTTATTACCATAACTTCCTGCTGTGAGCGGGCTATACCAAACTTTTGTTCGGCAAGGGCTATCAGGCTCGAGTCGTTATCAATGTAAGTGTTAATGGCCGTTGCTTTAGTAATATATTCGCTTAAACTAACTCCGCCTGCATCAAGGTAAGTGTAATTTATCCCTTCGATAGCGTTAATAAAGCCGGGCATGCCTATTCCAATACCCGCTATCTTATTTTTTGGAATGCCGCTTTTCTCAACATAATCGTTCAAACGCGTTATCAGTTCGGGTAAGGCATTTTCATTATTGTAAAGTTTAAGCTCTACCGCAGCCATATCGGCAACCGGGTTGTTATGCAAATCAACCAGCTGTATACGGGCCGATAGCTGATCCATTGCTACGGCAATTATGAACATAGCATTAGCATTAATGGCATACATTAGTGGGCGTCTGCCGCCGCTTGATGGGGCGTAACCCTGCTCAACCACAAAGCCCTCTTTTATGAGTTCATTTATGGCCTTGGCTATAGATGGTATACTTTTATCAAAAAGCTCACTTAATTCGGCACATGACATTGCTTTATCAAAATACAACCTCTTAACGATCATGTTTTTTAACCAGCTACCTTTAATACTATTGCTTTTTATTTCCATTAATAATATTTTATGCCTTAATCAAAATGCAAAGGCACCAATAATTTGATAAAATTAAAAATAATGCTGAAAAGTACAGCATCATCATTCATAGACACTTAAAACACAGCCTAATTACAGTCAACCTATTTGCAAAGTGTGCTATAATTGATAGTGCACAAAATAGGCAAGGCGTAAAAAGCTGTTCTTAACCCACAATATATTTACTCCCCGGCAAATAAGCAAGCATCTTTATAAGCACATAAGTAACTATAAAGGTGCTTATGGCCAAAACAGGTATCACCAAAGCCACATTATGCAGCCAGTTATTTATCGGGACAAATAGTTGGTTAAGAATTAAGATATGTGCCAGGTACATGCCATAAGTTAGTGCCGAAAATTTGGCAAAGAAGCTCTCGGCAGAGGCGCTTTTAAATGATATCAGCCTGAAAATTAAAAATAAGCCAGTCGCCATTAAGGCCACGTTAATTGTAGGGAACGACCATGAGAGTTCCAGATGGGGTAGGTCTTTGGCAACGCCCATCTGATAATTGAAAACCAAATTAGTAATAATATAACCCATTATTGCCATTACTAAGCCGGTAATAAACGCGCTTGTTTTGGATAACTTAACATACTCTTTAATATAATGCCCCAAAACCAGGTAACCTATATAGCCGGAGAAGTAATAGCCGGTTTGATATTTATTCCAGAAGCCTTCGCCTAAAATATCGGGATAAACGGTTTTAATATAGGGAAAGAATAAGGTTATTACCCAAAGCAAAAGAAAGAATTGCTTAAACTGCTTGGATGCTGTTTGTATCCATGGCGAAATTACAGGGATAAACAGATAAATGCCTATCAGCATATATACAAACCACAGATGCCCGTCGTTATCATTAAAGTTAATGGGGATGGTTGCAAAATTCTTTACAGCCTGATTAAGAGTATTAACACCCAGCAGGTAAGGCACAATAGCATACATGGCAGACCATATGATAAATGGGATGAGCAACCGGGTAAACCTGCGCTTATAAAATATTGACGGCTCCTCTTTTATAGGCAGCAATAAAAAGCCGGATATCATTACAAAAAGCGGAACACATGCACGCATAAAACTACCGTAGTTATTTACCCAAACGTGGTTCTCACGCACAATACTGCCGCCTGCGCCGATATAAAAAAACTCGCCAGAGTGTACGGTTATTACCATAAGGCAGGCAAATATTCTTAACACATTAAGGTATGCGGTAGGGCTGGGCTTAAATGTAGCCGGCTTTTCAGTAGATGTGGGCATTGGTTTAGGTGTTAATTGGTGGTGTAATTTATACAATCTATTGGTAAATATATATACCTAAATAAAACTTAGCTTCGCTTTCCCCGTTTTACTAAAAGATTCTTTACTGATATGGCATTTATAGATTACTATAAAGTTTTAGGCGTAAACAAAAACGCCACCGAAAAAGAGATCAAGAGCGCTTATCGTAAGGTGGCCCGCAAACACCATCCAGATCTTAACCCCAATAATGCAGAGGCTGAAAAATTGTTTAAACGGGCTAACGAAGCCAACGAGGTGTTAAGTGACCCTGAAAAACGTAAGAAATACGATAAGTATGGGGAGAACTGGCAGCACAGCGAAGCATTTGAGCAACAGGAACGGCAGCAAAGACAGCAACGTAGTTATAGCGGTGGTCAACAAGATTTTGGAGGCGGATTTGACGGCGGATTTGGTGGTGGCGATTTCTCCGACTTTTTCAACTCTATGTTTGGTGGCGGCCCTGCGGGTGGTGGCAGGCAATCGCAGCGTTACCGCGGGCAGGATATGAACGCCAAGCTACAGCTGAGCTTACGCGATATAATGGAATCTAAAAAACAAACCATTACGGTTAACGGCAAAAATATAAGACTCACTATTCCGGCGGGGATAGAGAACGGGCAAACTATTAAAATTGCAGGGCATGGCAGTCCGGGTGCAAACGGTGCCCCTGCCGGAGACCTCTATATTGAATTTTCAATCCCCGAAGATCCCGAATTTAAAAGGATAGGGAACGATTTATACCGCACAATTAACCTTGATTTATATACGGCTGTGCTGGGCGGCGAAATAACCGCTGATACCTTAACCGGCAAGGTGAAGCTGAAAGTGCAGCCTGGTACGCAAAACAATACCAAAGTTAAATTAAAGGGAAAAGGTGTGCCGGTGTATAAGAAGCATGATCAGTTTGGGGACTTTTACCTTACTTATAATGTACTGTTACCTACACATCTTACCCATAAGCAAAGAGAGTTATTTGAAGAATTGGCTAAATTGGATATTAAACATTAAACCAATGAGAATCAAGAATGTAATAACCGTAAATGATTTTTGTGTATACCATAATGTGGAATATGCATTTGTTGACTACCTGGCAGATGCGGGCTTGGTTAAGGTTAAAAGTGTTAACAAAACCAACTACATCCCAATTGATGAAATACAAAAGCTGGAACGTTTGGTAAGACTGCATAATGAGTTGGAGATTAATGAACCAGGCATTGCCACCATAAATAATTTACTGCAAAGGTTAGAGGATATGCAGCACGAAATGAGTTATTTAAAGAGCCGGTTAAGTTTATATGAACATTGATACTCCTAAAAGTGTTAAGTTTTAATTAAACCATAGTAACTGTTGTGCGTCATAGATACAAGAAACAACAATTACTAACTAAAATATTTAATATGAAACTAATTAGATTTTCGGCTCTGGCACTTTTTTTAACATTTTCAATGCAGCTTGCAAAAGCTCAGGTACATATAGGTGTTGGTGTAAATTTGGGTGGCCCAGTGGTTGTAAGGGATCCGTACCCGGTATATGAAACTTATCCCGTTTACGAAACTCCGCGTGTTGTTTATTACAACCGCCCGGCTTATTACCCACGTACAGTAGTTTATAGAAGCGGTTATCGGAGGGCATATTACGGCAGGCCACATTACCGTCGTGAGGGTTTTCGTTATGAACGCGGTTACGAACATGGTCATGGACGCGGACACGGTCATGAAAGACACAGATAATTAAACGTAAAATATGAAGACCCCTCAACCAACAGTTGAGGGGCTTTTTTGTATTGTTAAAGTTATAATTACAACTTGTCATCCTGAGCGATAACGAAGGATCCATTAGCGAGGATGTAGGGAGGTTATAGATGCTTCACTACGTTCAGTATGACAAATTATTAGCGCATTCTAACTACAACTTGTCATCCTGAGCGATAACTAAGATCTATTAGCGAGGATGTAGGTAGGTGATTAGATGCTTCACTACGTTCAGCATGACAATTATTATTTACTTATTAAAAAACTCATTCAGCGCATGCTGTGTAAATTCAGATAGTACTAACTCGCCACTTATAGCGGCACGTTCTGTTAATAATTGGTCCCAGTCTGCGGTGCCTTCCCAAAGTATTTGCTTTAAGCCAACAAGTGCCTGGGGATGATAGGAGGCAAGTTTTTGAGCGAGTGAAGCTAATCCCTCATCCATTGATGAAATATCAGGATAAACTTCGTTATATAAACCTTTTTCTTTGGCCCATTGCGCTGTTTGGAAATCAACCGCACGAATGGTTAATTGTGAAAATGCCGGCAAGCCTATCTTACGTATTACAGCCGGTGATATTACAAACGGACCAATACCTATAGCCAGTTCACTTAATTTAATAGATGCGGTTTCTGTAGCCAGGCAATAATCGGCTGCAGCGGCTAAACCTACACCGCCACCAACCGCTTTACCCTGTATGCGGGCAATTATTATTTTAGGCGATTTACGACACGCGTTTATCACGTTAGCAAAGCCCGAAAAGAATTCGGCCCCGGCTTGTTTATCTTTTATCTGCAACAGTTCATCAAAGCTTGCACCGGCGCAAAAAGTACGGTCACCTTCACTTTTTAGTATAATTATGCGTGTTAGTGCGTCATTATTTGCAGCAGTTATGGTATCAGTAAGTTTTCGTAATAAGCCCGCTGGTAGTGAATTTTGTGCAGCATGATAAAAACTGATAGTAGCAATACCATTAACACTGGTTGTAAGCGTTACATTTCCGTTTGAAGTATCGGTCATAATTTGGTTGAGCTGATATTACCAATATCAGGACTATTTAGTATATCTGCAAGGCTAAACGGTATATGTAACCATTTTAATAAAAGCAGATAAAATTATCCTCCTAAATTAAGGGTAGCTCGAAGTAAAAGGTAGAACCCTTGCCCATTTCACTTTCAACACCAATGATGCCATTGTGATTGTTAATTATCTCTTTAGAGATGTATAAACCCATGCCCAACCCGCTGGTCATATTTTGTTTATCCTCAACGCGGTAAAAACGTTCAAATATTTTATCTTTTTGATCGGGCGATAAGCCAATACCACTATCTTCAACCGCTACACGTACATTATTACACATTTGTTGGGCAGTTAAAGTAACCGTTTTATTAAAAGGTGAATACTTTACTGCATTGTTAATGAGGTTCATTAAAACCTGTTCTAAGCGCTCTTGATTACCTTTAACAATGTATTCGTTATCTACTTTAATATTAAATGTATAGGCCGGGCTTACATGTCTGGCATTTTCAACACATAAGTTCACCAGTTCGGTAATATTTACATCGCCTATGGCGTACTCTAACCGGCCCGCTTTTATCTTGCTTACATCCAGTAAATCATTAATTAAACTTTGTAGTTTACTTATTGATACACTCGCTTTAGTTACATATTGTTTAACTATAGGAGGGAGATCTTCCTTTTTATAGCTTGCTATTAACTGCAAATAACCTTTTAAGCTGGTTAAGGGTGTTTTTAGTTCATGGCTGGCAATCCCTATAAACTCGTCCTTACGCTCCATTTCCTTTTTTTGGTCCTCAATATCAGTAGCGGTACCCACCCAGAAAATAATATCGCCCGCATCATTTTTTAAAGGTTTTGAACGGTTTAAGTGCCAGCGATAAACACCGTCATACCTTTTATAGCGGTTCTCAATCTCAAACAGTTCACCAGTTTTTAAAGAGTTATTATATAGCCTAAGCGTTTCTTCCAGGTCATCAGGGTGAACTATCATTTCCCATACAACATCATGGTCATCATCAAGGGTAAGGCCCGTATAATCATACCAGCGTTGGTTGTATGAAGTGAACTCGCCCGTTGGCAGGTTGGTCCATGTCATTTGTACAAT
>JAQBNY010000184.1 GCA_028288315.1 Mucilaginibacter sp. | reverse complement strand
ATATTGCTAAATTCTACCAACAAGAAAATCAGCTGGCATTAGTGTATAAGATATTTGCCATCATAGCCATATTTATTTCATGCCTTGGCCTTTATGGTTTAGTATCGTTTATGGCAGTACAGCGCACAAAAGAAGTAGGCGTGCGCAAAGTATTAGGCGCATCGGTATTTAGCATAGTTTTCTTATTCTCAAAAGAATTTATGATACTGATAGTTATATCATTTGTAATTGCTATGCCCGCCGCCTGGTATATGATGACGGAATGGTTGCAGAATTTCGCTTACCGCATACCGTTAACAGGCGGTGTTTTTGTATTAGCAATTGTGGCATCTACAGGTATTGCATGGCTAACCGTAGGATATAAGGCTATTAAAGCAGCTTTAGTTAATCCGGTAAGAAGTTTAAGAAGTGAGTAATAAATATTAAAAATTATACTAAACCCTATCACAATTAATAGTATGTTAAAAAATCATTTTAAAATAGCCCTGCGGAACCTGTGGAGACACAGAGTTTTTTCGTTCATCAATATCACCGGTTTATCTGTTGGTATAACAGCATGTTTTTTCATTTTTATGTATGTGGCTTTTGAACTGAGCTACGATAAGTTCCATACCAAAGCTGATCGGATTTACCGTTTGGTTACTGATATTAAAACTCCATCAGAAACAATACACACCGACGTTACTTCATGGGCATTTGCACCCAACATAAAAACAGATTTCCCTGAGGTGGAAGCATTTGTAAGGGTGAATAACAGTCCATTCCTGGTAAGAAAAGATAATATCAAGTTTCAGGAAGACAGATCACTGTTTGCCGACTCTACATTTTTTAAAGTGTTTGATTTTAAGCTGATAAAAGGTAATCCTAAAACAGCATTGGTCGCACAAGCAAGTGTAGTATTTACAGAAACAGCCGCTAAAAAGTATTTTGGTAATAGTAACCCTGTTGGGAAAACAGTATTGGTTACCGGAGATGCAATACCGGCAACGGTAACAGGTGTAATGCAGGATATGCCTGGAAATTCTCAGATTAAAGCGGATATGCTGATATCAATGTCATCCCTTACCGAAAAATTTAATACGGGTTTAGACAAGGCATGGGGTAACTACGGTGCTACAACTTTTCTGTTGTTAAAACCGGGTACTGATGCAAAGGCACTGGAAAAAAAGTTTCCGGCATTTATGGAAAAACGTAATGGGGTTGAGGCAAAGCAAAGGCAAATGTTTGCCACGCTATTTCTTGAGCCACTTAAGGATGTTTATTTGCACAGCAAAAGGGGCGGACAAGAAACAGGCAGTATCAGCAATGTATATATTTTTAGCATTGTAGCGGTATTTATATTGCTTATTGCCTGTATCAATTTTATTAACCTTACTACCGCCCGTTCTGTAGAGAGGGCTAAAGAAGTAGGTATCCGTAAAGTTGTGGGTGCAGCTAAGGGCGAATTGGCCAGGCAGTTTATAGGCGAATCTGTAGTGCTGTGCATAATTGCTTTTTTAATTACCGTTATTCTATCTGTTTTATTATTACCTCTGTTTAACCAACTATCAGGTAAAATTATTAGTCCGGGAATATTTTCAAATGCCTGGTATGTGATCATTCTATTTGTAACCTCTATTGGCATTGGTTTGCTTGCCGGTATATACCCGGCTATGGTACTTACATCATTTAAACCGGTTATGGTTTTAAAGGGAAGGTTCTCTACCGGTACAAAAGGCAGCATGTTAAGAAAGAGCCTTGTTGTTGCGCAGTTCAGCATATCTATAGCGCTTATTATAGGTACCATCATTGTTTACAATCAAATGGATTTTATGCGCAACCGTGACCTCGGTTTCTCTAAAGACCAGATAATTGTTATGGATACCAATGGCGACCCCGGTAAAGAAGCGTTTAAACAAACTATTACAACTTTACCCGGTGTTAAATCTGTGACATTGTCATCAAGTGTACCGGGTGGGGGTAATGCCGGTGCATATTCCGAAATTGAAAATAAAAAAGGTGATCTGCAGATTGCTAACCTTGACTTGTACTTTGTTGACTTTGATTACATCAATCAGTTTAAAATTAAGATGGTTGCCGGAAGGCCATTCTCAAAAGATTTTATGACCACAGATACATCACAAGCAATGTTGCTGAATGAAGAGGCCGTTAAATTGTTTGGTTATAGTTCGCCGCAGCAGGCAATTGGCAGGCGCTTTAAACAATGGGGCCGCGAAGGTAAAATTGTAGGGGTTATGAAAGATTTCCACTTTAAATCTCTGCAAGAAAAAATTAAACCTTTAAGCATGCGTGTTGAGTTAAAAAATATTAATCTGGTATCGGTAAAAGTATCTGCTGATCACTTGCCGGGCACACTTGCTGCTATTGAAAGCAAATGGAAGCAACTGCTGCCAAACAGGCCCTTCAGCTATTTCTTTTTAGATGAGTTTTTTGACAGGCAATACCGCAGCGAACAACGTTTCGGAAAGCTGTTCTTTAACTTCTCCATACTGGCTATTGCCATATCATGTCTTGGTTTACTAGGTTTGGCCTCATACAGCACCTTTCAGCGTACTCGCGAGATTGGTATCCGTAAAGTATTAGGCGCCTCAACATCAGGTATAGTAAATATGCTCTCTGCTGATTTTATGAAACTGGTACTCATTTCCTTTTTTATTGCGGCCCCTGTTGCCTGGTATTTTATGTATAAATGGCTGCAGGACTTTGCTTACCGTATTGATATACAATGGTGGGTATTTGTAGCTGCAGGTATATTGGCTATGGTAGTTGCCATTGCAACAATTAGTTTCCAGGCTGTAAAAGCAGCGCTAAGTAACCCGGTAAAAAGTTTAAGAAGCGAGTGATTGTTGGCAGGGTGAGTTAGCGGATTAGTGTTTAGGCTCAAGGATTTGCCTGGAGGTATTTAAATGTTTTGAATTAGGTATTATTAATTATACAGTTATGATTAAAAATTATTTTAAAACCGCCTGGCGTAATCTTTGGAAAAACAAAATATCATCTGTAATAAATATAGTTGGGCTTGCCATTGGTATGGCCGCTTGTATTGTTATAATCTTATTTGTGACATACGAAAAGAGCTTTGATGATTTCCATACAAAAAACATATATCGCCTTAACGAGGTGCAAAAATTCCCGGGGATGGTGGCTTCTCAAAAAGTAGCGTTATCCATGTATCCAATGGGGCCCGCGTTAAAGAACGAGTTCCCTGAGATTAAAAATTTCACCCGTGTAAAATGGGATACAAAATATCAGATAACAAATGGTGACAAGCGGATATTTCTGCCACAGGTATTTGCTGTTGATTCTACCTTTTTGAAGGTGTTTGATTTTAAATTGATAAAAGGTAATAAAGAGACTGCCCTTGAAAAGCCAAACAGTGTTTTAATTACTCAGCAAACTGCCGAAAAGCTTTTTGGCAATGCCGACCCTATGGGTAAGGTAATAACTCATTACGGTGGCGATACGGTTAAATTTGCTGTTACCGGCGTATTAGCCAATGTGCCGCAAAACTCACAGTTACAATTTGATGCCGTATACTCATTCAGTAGTATTTATAACCCGGGAATGAATAGCTGGGGTGGCAACTGGTTAAATACTTACTTTGAGTTAGCGCCGGGTACCAATACTGTAGCTTTAGAAAAACAATTTCCTCGTTTTCTTAAAAAGTACATGTCAAAAGAAGGTGCATCATATTATGAACTATTTGTATTGCCACTTAAGGCTGTTCACGCCAACTCTGCGGATATTGGACTTGATTATATTAATTTCCAAAAATTCGATAAAAACTCAACTAACCTGTTTGGTATAATTGCGTTTATAGTGCTTGTTATCGCTTGTATAAACTTTATGAATCTTTCAACAGCGCGTTCTTCTGAAAGGGCAAAAGAAGTTGGTATACGCAAATCAATAGGTGCTAACCGTACTCAGTTGGCTTTGCAATTTTTAGGTGAAACCATCTTGTTGTCGTTATTGGCATTGGTGTTATCTGTCGCTATAGTTGAACTTACACTCCCATATGTTAATAATTTAAGTCAGCGCCAAATAACACTGCCATTATTCAGTAATCCGTTTATAATATTAATAATGCTTGGTAGTACCATATTGGTAGGGGTGCTATCAGGTATATACCCGGCTGTATTTCTGTCATCTTTTCAACCAGCCAAAGTATTAAAAGGCTCGGTTGAGAGCGGTAAAAATAAAGGCAGGTTACGTAATATGTTAGTTGTTGGCCAGTTTACCAGTGCAGTTTTTTTGATGATAGCAACTGTGTTTGTACTTAAACAACTGGATTTTATGCAAAAACAAGATCCTGGTTTTAACCGGGAACAAATTGTTACAATCCCACTGGATAATATTACTTCACGCAAGTTTGATATTCTAAAGCAACAATTATCAGGCAATACTTTAATTGCGGGAGTAACGGGTGCACAGGATAAATTAGGCAGTCACCTGGATCAGTCGGGCGTGGAGTTTAAATATGGCAGTGGGCCGTTAAGGCAACTTGCATCAACCCGTTTAATTGTTGATCATGATTATTTAAGCCTATACAAAATAAAGCTTATAGCGGGCAAAAACTTCTCCAGTGAAAAA
Source organism: Mucilaginibacter sp. (assembly GCA_028288315.1). Lineage (GTDB taxonomy): Bacteria > Bacteroidota > Bacteroidia > Sphingobacteriales > Sphingobacteriaceae > Mucilaginibacter. Next base: position 1,042 of record JAQBNY010000184.1, on the reverse strand, counting down.
GCCGCGAATGGTCGTGAATATATTATTAACGAAGCGCTGGCTAAAGAGCTATTAAAGGATTATCCTAAGGCCACAACAGAATCACTCATTGGCAAGCATTTTGGTTTTGATTCGGTTGGAGTAATAACCGGTATTGCTAAAAATTTCAACTTTAATTCGTTGCATTATAAAATAGAAACCATGTTTATGTTTAATCAAAAAGACTGGGGCTATAGCAATGCATCTGTTAAAATAAAGCCAGGCAAAACAGCCGAAGCCATCAAATTTATTAAAGTCACCTGGAAATCCTTATATCCTGATTATCCTTTTGAATATCAATTTTTAGATGAACACTTTCAAGAAGTTTACCGTGCCGATAACCAGGTAAGCAAAATAGTAAGTATACTGGCCGCATTGGCTATAATTATTTCCTGCTTAGGGTTGTTTGGATTGGCATCTTTCTCAGCAGAAAAACGAGTTAAAGAAATAGGGGTACGCAAAGTATTAGGTGCATCGGTACAAAGTGTTGTGCTGTTGCTTTCAGGGCACTTTATTAAGCTAGTGTTTATTGCAAATCTGATAGCATGGCCGCTTGCCTGGTATGTAATGAACCGTTGGCTGCAAGATTTTGCTTACCGCATAAATATTACATGGGGTACGTTTGCTTTTGTAGCCTTTCTATCTGTACTAATTGCTTTGTTAACAATCAGTTTTCAATCAGTTAAGGCAGCAATAGCTAATCCCGTAAAAAGCTTAAGAAGCGAATAAGCTGAATCAGATTAGGAGATTATTATAACTAACACGATTTTGGTCGTGTTTTTTTATACACTTGTTTCTTTACTTTGAATTTTTCTCAACAACTGTATCATTACCGCACGCTCGCTGTACATAAGCGTACAGTTTAGCTTTTAATTATTTACTATAAATGCCTCATAGTTAGTTATTTATATATTTGGTATATTATTGATGCTCTAATGCCAAAATCAAATCAAGAAATTGCAACCAGTAAACAACAATTCATAAATCTCAACCAATTAAAATGTTATCACTTCAGCATATTTCA
>JAQBNY010000180.1 GCA_028288315.1 Mucilaginibacter sp. | reverse complement strand
GCTTTATAACCAAGCGTTTGCGGGTAAACCTGAAAAGCCAAAGAACCAAAAGGATAAACCCAAAGAGGTGAAAAAGCCGGATAATAATCATCATGATGCCCCTTTTAATGGTGGCTTCGCTTTGCTTAGTTCCTCAAGATAGAAACAGAACTTTTAAGTTCTCTTCGTTTAGTTACATATCGTCATTTATAGAAAGATTGGTAACAACGTTTGTATATCTCAAAGATCATTTCTTTGTGGCGGAAATCATGATTACACTAATCCTACAATGCCCTACCGAAATGGACCAATAACTTTACAAGATGGTTCTTGGATTGGTGCAGGCAGTTTTGTTGGCTATTGGCACGGATAGTATTATAACCGCACATTCAGTTGTAACACGTAGTACAAATGTTAATAGTATATATAGTGGAAACCCAGCCTCGTACGTAAAAAAAAGATGGCCAAAATAGATAATGTTATCTTATATTTGAAATGCTTAATTGCAATTTAAATGCTGATCCCGTTAGATATTAATTACCCTTGGCAAATTTAAAAATCGAATCAAGTGTAAAACGCATCCTCCTCATAAGTCACAACTTTTCACCTGAACTTACAGGTATAGGAAGGTATAATGGTGAAATGATTACATGGCTAGTCAACAAGGGTTATAATTGTACCGTAATAACCACTTATCCATATTATCCATACTGGAAAGTGCAGGCACCTTATAAAAATGTATGGTATAAAAAAGAAGAGGTTGAGTATAAGAATGGTAATAAATTAATCATTTATCGCTGTCCGTCTTATATACCTGCTAATCCAACCGGTAGAAAAAGAATGATTCAGGATTTTTCCTACTGGACATCTATGATATGGCCTACTATGAAAACCATACTTGGAAATAAACAGTATGATTTGATCGTTACTGTAGCCCCTCCATTTCATTTGGCCTTTTTAGGTTTATTGGTGAAAAGGATTACAGGTGGTAAGTTGCTTTATCACATTCAGGATTTGCAGTTAGAAGCTGCAAAAGAATTGAACATGATATCAAATGTCAAACTATTTCATTTTTTGTACAACCTGGAAAGAAAAGTACTTAAGCATGCTGATTTTGTAAGCAGTATATCAGACGGAATGATCACTAAAATTAAAGAGAAGGTAGACAAAAATGTGATTTCTCTTCCAAATTGGGTTGATACAGCAATACACTTTCAAATTGAAAGTCGATCTGAATTAAAATTAAAATGGGGTTTCAAAAAAGACGACTTTGTATACTTATATTCAGGAGGCATTGGCGAAAAGCAGGGGTTAGAAGCCATTATACTTGCCGCAGAAGAGCTTAAGAACCAAAGTGAACTAAGGTTTGTAATATGCGGTTCGGGACCTTACAAGCAAAAGCTCATTCAAATGGCTCATGAAAAGCAATTAACAAATGTTTCGTTTTTGCCTTTACAGAGTGAAGATCGACTTAATGAGTTTCTAAATATGGCAGATATTCATTTTGTTATTCAAAAAGCTAAGGCCGGTGATCTTGTGCTTCCATCTAAACTAACAACTATTTTGGCAGTAGGGGGTGCAAGTATTGTTACATGTCTGCCTAATACAAGTTTGTATGACCTGATAAATAATAACAAGATTGGCTATACCGTTGTTCCGGAAAATGTTGATTTATTAAAAGCTAAAATTATCGAAACAAGGTCACTTAATGTCGAGGAAATTAGAAGTAATGCACGAGATTATGCATTAAAAAATCTTAACATAGATGAGATTATGAATGGTTTTGTTGACAAGCTTCTTGTATAAGAAGAAGTTTTAAAGCAATGATACGTTGTAAGAAATTAAGTGTTTTTATTACCTTGCCACTTATCTACGCATTGTTTTACCATGAAGAAATTGTTGCTGTTTATACCCATCTTGTTTGTATTGTCATGCAAACAAAATATTGCTGATAACCCCGAGACCAAAAAGCTTAACGGACTTGCCCGCGATTATGTTACTTTGGGCCTTACCATTGGCCAGTATGATAAAGATTTTGTTGATGCCTATTACGGCCCCGATTCACTAAAACCTGCAAAACCTGCAGGTGAGGTTTTCCCTAAGGATAGCCTGCTGGCATCAATAAATAGCTTAATGAATGATTTAAGGGTGGTAGCAGGTTCTGGCAGTATTGATTCTAACCGGATGCGTGCCAACTGGATGTATAACCAACTACTGGCCTTTGGCCGCCGCATCAGGATCTATACAGAAGAATACCGCTCATTTGATGAAGAATCAAAGGATTTATTTGGTGTGGCAGCGCCTGTTTTTGCGGAGGAACACTATAAAGCCGAAATAGATAAACTGGATAGCCTTTTGCCGGGTAAAGGTAAAGTGAATGATAGATTCCAAAAATTGGCAAACCATTTTATTATTCCTAAAGAAAAGCTTGACGTAGTAATGAAAGCCGCCATTGCCGAGGCCCGTAAACGCACACTTGCTCATTATAAGCTACCTGTTAAAGAAAATTTTTCACTTGAATATGTAACCGATAAACCCTGGAGCGGCTATAATTGGTACAAAGGAAATTACACCAGTGTAGTACAGATAAATACTGATACCAAGATATTTATTGACCGTGCTATTGATGTAGGTAGCCATGAAAGTTATCCGGGCCATCATGTATATAATACCTTGCTGGAAGAAAAGTTGTATCATGATAGGGGGTATGTTGAAGTATCACTTTACCCGCTGTTTAGTCCACAATCATTAATTGCAGAGGGGAGCGCCAACTACGGCATAGAGGTTGCTTTCCCGGGTGATGAGAAAGTTAAATTTGCCAAAAGCGTATTGCTACCACTTGCCGGTTTAGATACTACCGGTATAGCAGTATATTTTAAGGCGCTGGCCATTAAAGGTAATCTGAATTACGCCCGTAATGATGCCGCAAGGGGACTGATAAATGAAACCATGTCGCGAGATAAGGCTTTAACATGGCTCAAAAAATATTGCTTGATGAATGATGAGACCGCCGAAAAATCCATCAGCTTTATTAAAAAGTACCGTAGTTATGTTATCAATTATAACTATGGCCAGGATCTGGTAAAAACTCATATAGAACGTAATGCTAAAACTCCTGAAAAGCGCTGGGAATTGTTTGGCCAGTTGTTAAGTAATGAAATGAACCCTGCAGATCTGGTTGGAAAATAAGTTAGTTTAAGCGGACAAATCACTTTGTCTCTTTATGTCTTAGTGTGTAAAACAATTGGTAACTATTTATATCACCGTTACCAACAATACTCACTTTTGTCGGCATTCCCAGCGCTTTTTATTTGATAAATAATACACTCACAACCCAACAAAATTTTAATGTTTAGCCTATGTGTATTATAAAAGATACAAGTTTTAACATTATTTAACTGTACAATGACATATAAACTTTAGTTAATTACACGTTTTTATTGAAGTTTGCACGTTAATTAACTGATTAATTGTAACGCTATATTTATTTCTGCATCTGAGGGATGACTGACTTTAATACGCTTGGGGAAGATGAACTGATTAATTTGCTGCAGCAGGGTAAATTAGGCGCATTCAGAGAAATTTACACCCGCTACTGGAAACAACTGTATGCGGATGCTTACAAACGGCTGAAAAACAAAGAGATGGCTGAAGAGATTGTGCAGGAGGTATTCACATCTTTATGGCATAAACGCGGTGCTCTTAATATTACACAAACTTTAGGCGGCTACCTTTTCACCAGCGTAAGCAACCTGGTTATTGATCAATACCGTAAAAATCTTGTTCGCGCCAGATACAAAGAATCATTCAAACTTGTTTACAGCGAAACGGATAACTCCACCGAGGATGCCATACTGGTTAAAGAACTGGAGCATACTATTGAAAATGAAGTTAATTCCCTGCCCGATAAATGCCGCTCGGTATTTGAATTGAGCAGGGTAGAGCATAAAACCAATAAAGAAATTGCCTGTGAACTAGGAATTTCTGAAAAAACTGTTGAGCATCACATCACAAAAGCATTAAAGCACATTCGTTTAGGATTAGGTAACTACCTGTCTATCATTGTTATCCTGTTGCTTAGATAATTATTTTACTTTTTTTTCAAATCAGAGCAGGGGTTAGGCCTTACTTGCACGTCAATGTCTTTATAAACCGAACTATACTTTACTAATTTCATGAATAAACTTATACCTGTAGAGTTACTGGAAAAGTATTTAAGTGGGAATTGTTCTGCAGAAGAAACGATATTGGTAAAAGAATGGTACGAGTCTTTTGAGCAGGAACCAAACCATATTGATACTTTGAATACAGCTGCACAAAAGCAGCTGGAGGTAAAAATATATAACCGTATTATTGATGGCATTAGCGTTGTAGAAGAAGATGAAACTCCGGTTAAGGTTATTGATAACCGTAATGCCGGTTTCTGGTATAAAATTGCAGGCGCTGCAGCGGTTTTATTAATAGCGACTACTGCAGGTTTGTTATATAATAATCATACACCAAAAACTGAACCTATTGCGGGTAGTGATGTACAGCAGATAATTGCTGTTACTAATAACTCCAACCATATTTGTAAATCTATCCTTCCTGATAATAGTGTAGTTTGGTTAAGTCCGCATGCTACGTTAAAATATCCAAAAGTATTTGATTCAAAATCGCGCATGGTAAGCTTGAGCGGCGAGGGCTTTTTCGAGGTAACAAAAAATCCCGATCGCCCTTTTATTATTACCAGCCATACCATCATTACAAAAGTTTGGGGAACCAGTTTTTTGGTGAGGGATAACAAGGCAAGCCGCTCGGCAGATGTATCTGTTGTAACCGGCAAGGTATCGGTAAGCATTAAAAAGAAAAGCAACAAAAATTTATTAAGCATTAATAAGGATGAGGTAATGCTGTATCCGCAGCAAAAGGCTACTTATATGGCAGATGCGCAAGTGCTGAAACCTGGAAGTACTAAAAATAACCCGGAGCTGAAGATATGGAAGCACGCTAACTTGTTTTTTGATAACAAGTCTTTAAAAGACATTGTACCTATACTTAATGCTACCTATAATGCCCATATTAAGGTGGCTAATGAAAAGCTTAACCACTATTTATTGAATGCCGATTTCTCGGGCCTGAACCTGCCTGATGTTTTAGAGGCACTTAGTAAAGCTCTTAATATTGATTACTCTTTTATTAATAATACAATTGAACTAAACCAACCAATCAATTAACCAAATACAAAAATCAATTATGATGAATAGATATCAAACATAAACCAAGGGTATGACCAAACCTAAAGGTTACTAAATAAAAAAAAACTTAGAAGTGTTACGAGCACTCCTAAGCCTAAAAGTTAGCCCATTTGCATCGACACCATTTTTGATGGTGAAGGGGCGTTAATTGTTCCATTTTTTTCAAAAGAAACAAATCAAATATAATGAAATTTCATTTACGAAACCCTATTCCCTGGTATCAAATCATGAGGATTACATTTATACAGCTATTCCTTTCTGTTATATTAAGCAGCATGGCGTATTCAAGTACATTGAACGCCCAGAACATACTCGATAAGAAAGTGAGCATGTCTTTAAATAATACTTCTTTACAGAATGTATTAAACTACTTGCAAAAGAATGATAATGTTAAGTTCATTTACAGTAATACAGCTATCAATGTAGACCAACAGGTATCTGTTAATGCCGATAACCTTTCACTTAAAACCATACTTGACCAGGTTTTAAAAACTAATGGCATCACTTACGAGGTTTTAAAGGACAGGATCATTTTAGGCAGAATGGCAAATCCATCTGCAGCCGTAGCTATGCCAATTACCGGTAAAATTGTTGACCAAAACGGCCAAACCGTTATTGGTGCAAGCGTGCTGGAAAAGGGTACAACAAACGGTACCACTACTGACATTAACGGTAACTTTAAATTAAATGTAGCCAGCCCTAATTCAGTATTAGTGATTGCTTATATTGGCTTTAACAGTCAGGAAATTACCGTTGGCAGCCAAACAAATATTGCAATAACCCTTGTTGAAAATGTTAAATATTTAAACGAGGTTGTTGTAGTTGGTTATGGTACACAAAAAAGAGGCAGTGTAACAGGTGCTATCAGCAGTGTTAAAGCCAGCGATATGCAAGACCAGCAATTAACCCGTATTGATGATGCCTTAAGAGGCCGTACATCGGGTGTTAATGTTGTACAAAGCTCTGGCGCGCCGGGTTCGGCGCCAACTATACGTGTAAGGGGAGTTACTTCAATTAATAACAGCGACCCATTATATGTGATAGACGGTGTTGTTGTTGACAATGGTGGACTTGATAACATTAACCCAAATGATGTAGAATCAATAGATGTATTAAAAGATGCGGCAGCTTCTATCTATGGTTCGCGAGGTTCTAACGGTGTAATTTTCATTACCACTAAAAAAGGTAAGCAAGGTCCGCCTAAAGTTTCATACAATGGTTATGTAGGCTGGCAAGCCCCGGTTAGCAAACCGGCATTAACTAATGCAGAGCAATACGCAACATTAAGAAACGAGGCTGTAACTAATGATTTTGACCCAAGCAAAGGTTTGCCACTTGTATTGCCTTTCTCAAACCCTGCTCAATATGGTACAGGTACCAACTGGCAAGATCAAATCTTTAGCAATAGTGCTATGATCCAGAATCATAACCTGAGCATTAATGGCGCTAATGATAAAGCTAATTACTATACTTCTTTTGGTTATTTGGATCAACAAGGTATTGTAATGCCTTCTATATCAGACTATAAAAAGTTCAACTTTACAGTTAATACCAGTTACAAAGCTAAAAAATGGTTAACTATTGGCGAGAATTTTACTTATACATATACACGCAACAAAAATAGTATGAACACAAATAGCGTGTTTGGTGGTCCGTTAAGTTCGGCATTAAACCTTGATCCTATTACCCCGGTTGTGGTAACTGATGTTAATAGTCAGCCTAATGCGGCTATTTATTCAAATCCAAACATTGTTAGGAATGCACAGGGCTTGCCTTACGGTATATCGCCTTATGTGTCACAAGAGATCACAAACCCTTTAGCATACACACAAATACAAAACGGTAATTATGGTTATGCAACCAATTTGTTAGGTAGTGCGTTTGTTGAGATTGAACCAATTGCAGGCTTAAAAATACGCTCGCAAATTAGTGCTAAACAGGCTTACTATGGCAATGAGTCTTTTACCCCTATTTATTACCTGAATTCAAGTACCAGCAACGTGTCAAATACCTCGTTTTACAGGGAAAATGACAATAATTTATCATGGAACCTTGATAATACCGCTACTTATAGCCGTGTATTTGGTAAGCATACTTTTACCGCTTTAATTGGTACCAGCGCACAACAAGAAAGTGCATCAGGTCTTAATGGCGCATTTACAGGTTTGCCTGTAAATACATTTAACGAGGCATCTCCAAATTTTAGTTTAGCGCCCGCTAACAGAATAGCAGGCGGCTTTGATAATCAACCCTATACTTTGGCATCTACCTTTGCAAGATTAACTTATGATTATGATGGTAAGTGGCTGTTCACCGGTATTATCCGTAGAGATGGTTCATCAAAATTTGGTAGTAACAATGTATATGGTGTTTTTCCATCAGGACAAGTTGGTTACGTTATGTCTAAAGAAAACTGGTTTCCTAAAAATACCTTTATCGACTACTTGAAACTGCGTGGTTCATACGGTGTAGTAGGTAACGAAATGTCATTAAAACCATTCCAGTATACTTCATTAATTCTTGGTGGCCGTAACTACATTTTTGGTGATGTTAATAATGTAGGCTACAGCCCCGATGCGCCGCAAAATCCCGATTTGAGATGGGAACAGACTCAAACAGCAAACATTGGTTTGGATGCTACATTCTTCCAAAACCTAACCGTTACCTTTGATATTTATAAAAAGCTTACTAAAGGTATGCTGCAACAAGTACAGCTGCCGGGTTATGCAGGTTTTGCAGCACAACCATGGGCCAACATTGGCGATATGGAAAACAAAGGTGTTGAGTTAAACTTAGGTTACAATAATAAAATTGGCGACTTAAGCTATAATATTGGTGGTAATATTTCTTATAACCATAACCAGGTAACTTCCCTGGGTAGCCAAATCAACTTCTTAACAGTAGGTACTGTTCAAAGTTCTGCTTATGAAATTGGCCGTACTGCTGTTGGCCAGCCGGTAGGTGCATTCTATGGATTCACAGAATTGGGAACATTCAAGTCACAGGCCGAGATCGATGCTTATAAATCAGCAAGCGGTGCCTTAATACAGCCAAATGCTAAACCAGGAGACTTTAAATGGCAGGATGTTAACGGCGATGGCAAGATAGATGCATCTGACCGTCAATTCCTGGGCAACCCGCTGCCAACATTTACTTATGGTGTTAACTTAAGCGCTAATTACAAAAATTTTGATATTAAAGTTTTTGGACAAGGTGTGTGGGGTAACAAAATTTACCAGGCTTACCGTAGGTTAGATATAGCAGCAGCTAATTATCCAATTGAGGCTTTAAATGCCTGGACTCCGCAAAATCCAACAAGTAATTACCCAAGATTAACTGATCTTAACAGTAATCAAAATAATAATTTCACAAACCCTTCAAACTTTTATCTGCAAAATGGAGCGTACTTCCGTATCAAGACGCTGCAACTTGGTTATACCCTGCCAAATTCATTCCTGAAAAGTGCTGATATACAAAGGGCAAGAGTATTCTTAAGCAGCAATAACCTGGCTACAATTACCGGTTACAAAGGTTATGATCCTGAAATAAGCGGTGGTATTGATATGGGTATTTATCCACAGGCCCGCACGTTTATGGTTGGTTTAGATATTACTTTATAATAACAAATACAATTATCATGAAAATTAAATATTCAATATATACAGGTGCTGTTTTGTTAGCTATGGGCGTTTTGGCATCCTGCAAAAAATCTTTTTTGGAATTACAGCCCACCGGGCAGTTTTTGGAAACTAATTATTATGCCAATCCACAACAGGCGTTTACCGCCCTGGTAGCAGCTTATGATCCATTGGTTACCGAAACAGGCGGTTTAGATAATACGTATTCCGATCCGCTTGGGCCATTAAACGCAGCATCTGATGATTGTTTTGCAGGTGGCGGTGGTTCATCTGATACACCTGATTGGCAGACAATAAACAACTACACTATGGGGCCTGCAGTTGGCCCGCAGGCAGGTTTTTGGGGAATTAACTTCCAGGGTGTTAACCGTACCGACGTATTATTAGAGAAATTGCCTAATGTACCGGGTATGGATGCTGCAACTTTAAAAAGGTATACTGCCGAAGGTCACTTTTTACGTGCACATTACTATTTTGATCTGGTTAGGATTTTTAAAAATGTGCCTTTAATTTTAACTTCATTGCAGGTTACAGATGTGTACAAACAGCCGCAGGCTACACCTGAAGCAGTATATGCACAAGTTGAAGCTGACCTTACCGCCGCTATTCCTGACCTGCCACTAACTGTTGTTGCTATAGAGAACGGCCGTGTTACACAAGGTGCTGCTAAAGCGTTATTAGGTAAAGTTTACTTATATGAGAAAAAATGGGCGCAAGCGGCTTCAACATTAGCCGAAGTGAATGGTACCCCAGGCGGCACAAGCACTTATGGTTATAAGCTGCAAACCAACTATGGCGATATCTTTAGCCCTACCAATAAATTTAACAGCGAATCTATTTTTGAACTGGTACACTCTGGTGCACAAAGTTATGGCTGGGGCAACTGGGGCCAATTTAAATCAAATATTTACGTGCAAATGGTTGGCCCAAGAAGTTACACAGGCCCACTTTATTATAGCGGTGGCTGGGGTTTTAACCCTATTACACCTAATTTGGTTGCAGCCATGAAAGGTGATCCCCGTTATCCGTACACTATAGCTAATATTGACAGCATAGCTAAAGCTAACGGCAAAACATATAGTGATGGTTACCAGGGATCAGGTTACTACATTCAAAAATACGCCCCACTATTAAAAAACGTTGTTACCACCGGCACAATAGATTTGAACTGGCCTAATGATTATATTGAAATCAGGCTTGCCGATACCTACCTGATGGAAGCAGAAGCATTAATAAACGCAGGTGGTGATGCAAGCCGTGCGGCAGCTTTATTAAACGCTGTACGTGCACGTGTAGGTTTACCTGCTATTGCGGCAACATTAGATAATATCTATAACGAAAGACGTCTTGAACTTGCTACTGAAGGCCACCGCTGGTTTGATTTGGTTAGAACAGGCAGGGCACCTGCTGCCTTAGCATTTAAAGGCTTTAAAGCCGGAATAAATGAGATTTTGCCAATCCCGTTAACCGAAACATTAAACGGTACCATGATAAAACAAAATCCAGGGTATTAATTTTATACATTTATAGGAAGCTGCCGGCATGCCGGCAGCTTTTTTTATTTATAGCTGTAGCAATTATACAATACCGTAATACTAATTGAAATATGTGACCTCGATAACTGCAGTAAGTTAAAAGTGTCTTACTAGTACGCATCGCAATCTATCCGCAGGAAACAAAAAAGATCATGGCTTTATAAATAGCCAGAATTTGAAGATAACAGGTCATTAACCGGTCCCTTGAGAAAGGACCGGCATGAGATTGACCTGATTTAGTTGATGCGCCCTGGTGTGAGATCCAGGGCGTTTTTTTGTAACAATTTAATGGTATAATGTTTTACTAAAAGTGCGCTGAAAGACATTATAATATTTTGACAGGTTTCTTAACCTTACTCAGTATGGACATAAGAGCCTTATATTAAGCATGTTGCATTTTATTAATGCTAAGTATTCTAGCTTTATAGGTACAGGATGCAACAGGTATCCAGCTCTCCAATAGCTAACGCATGCCACCAGTGTAAACTTTATGGTGATACACCAAATTTCTACAGATTTCGTTTTTACGTTTGTTGCTGAATGGATATGAAATCGCTAAAGCTATATAGTAAAATCAGTATAATAATATTGATTTTCTTCTCCCTCCAGGGAGAGGTAATACAGCGCTATTTCACTATTTTCCAAAGCCATAAATCGGGGTATCACTTGCGCGTTCCTAAAAAAACGGTGGAGCGCCAGCAGCTTATTAAGCTGCAATGTTTTACTCAAAAACTCCAGCCTCTAATAACACCATATAATATTGAATTTAATTTCCAGCCTATTCTGGGATTTGAGTTTAAAATAATTTACCCTGCAACTTACGTTGCAAAGCTGTGCTTTGTCCAAAAAACACCGACGAGTTTGCGCGGGCCTCCGGCTTTTTCCTGAATAACCTCTTTTCTTAATTAAAGTTCAGCATGTTGTCCAATTTTCGGGCACTGCTTTATCCTAAAAATATTTTTCATGAAAAGCATAAGCAAACTTTATAGTGCTATGCTTTGGTTTACCCTTGTGTGCATTGCTTCTCAGGCTAACGCCCAGCAAAAAGTGCTCACTCTACAGGATGCCATTCGCATTTCATTATCAAATTATAAATCAATACAAGCCAGAAAAGATTATGCAGCTGCATCAAAATCTGTCATTGGCGAAGTTAAATCTGAATATTTACCAGATCTGAATGTTGGTGCACAAACAGCTTATGGAACCATTAATGGTATCAACGGCCCCAACTTCAGCATGCCGGGCGTGAGCACCATAAACGGTGGTGTAGTGCAATCGACGCAAAACTGGAATGCTGCCTTTGGTAGTTTATACGCGACTACCTTAAACTGGCAATTCATGTCCTTTGGAAATCATAAAGCTAAAGTAGCGGTTGCAAAAGGACAATACCAAAGCGACGAAGCCGCGCTTGAACAAGAGAAGTTTCAGCTACAGGGCAATGTGAGCGCCACTTACCTTAACCTGCTTGCAGCGCAACGGCTTGAGCTATCAATGGAGAAAAACCTAAGCCGTGCTACTGTTTTAGACAAGCTGATCCAGACGCGGACTATAAATGGCTTAAACCCAGGTGTAGATAGTACTATTGCCAACGCTGAGCTTTCAAAAGCCCGGCTAACTTTAATTGACGCGCAAAATTACCGTCAAACCCAGGCCAACCAATTAAAGGTACTCTTGGGTCAGGAAACTTCAGTAGCTGATTTAGATACCTCTTTTGTTGTAAAAGCACCCGACAAAGTTGGAGCTGAGCCAATGACTGAAACCATCCAAAACCCTGTTTTAAAATATTTAGACTCGAGGGTTAAGCTTGGTCAGCTTGAATCAAATTACATCAAAACATCAAAATGGCCCAAATTATCCCTTTTTAATTTGTATCAAAGCCGTGGTTCTGGTTTTGGAAGTAATTATGCAACCGGTTCTGGTCCCGTAGCTAATAGTAGTTTATCAGCGGGCCTTGACCCGGTCAGGTCAAACTATTTGGTTGGTGTGAGTGCGGTATGGAGTCTTACTGATCTGGTCCGGGTACATAAAAGGGAAGTTACTCAGCAAAGTGTTACAGCAGCCTACAAAGATGAATTTGATTTGCAGCATAATACATTACAGGAGCAATTGTCTCTGGCTGATGAGCGAATGGTCAATGCTATTAAGCAATATAATGAAGTGCCTGTGCAATTAAAAGCAGCAAACGACGCCTTTCAGCAAAAAAGTGTCTTATATCAAAACGGCCTGGCCACTATTATTGATGTTACAACAGCCCTTTACAATCTTAACCGCGCCGAAACTGATCGTGATATCGTATACAACAGTGTGTGGCAGGCATTATTGTTCAAAGCAGTAGTTTCAGGAGATATTAGTTTGTTCCTGAACCAAACTCATTAAACGCAACCTTATGAATTTAATAAAAATGGCCCTTAGAAGGCCCATCACCATTATTGTGGTGGTAGCAGCCTTCATTCTTTTTGGAATAACGGCGCTAACACA
>JAQBNY010000178.1 GCA_028288315.1 Mucilaginibacter sp. | reverse complement strand
AAAAAAAAATCATCTGTTAAACTAATTTTTTAGATTTTTGCCGCAACAAAAACCACCTTTAAATGATATCTCGCCAACAACTTATAGAACAGATCAAACTAAAAAAAACTTTTTTATGTGTTGGGCTTGATACCGATATTGAAAAGATCCCCGATTTTTTAAAGCAATACCCCGATCCGGTTTTTGAGTTTAACAAGCGCATTATTGATGCTACGCATGACCTGTGCATATCTTACAAGCCTAATGCGGCCTTTTATGAAAGCCGTGGCTTAAAAGGCTTGCAAAGCCTCATATCCACTTATGAATACCTTCCTAAAGACTGTTTGTCTATAATAGATGCCAAACGTGGCGATATAGGTAACACATCTGATAATTACGCCAAGGCATTTTTTAATGAAGATGCATCGGGTATGAGTTTTGATGCTATTACCGTTACGCCATATATGGGTAATGACAGCGTTACGCCTTATTTAAAGTATAATGGCAAGTGGGTTATACTACTTGCGCTCACTTCATCAGTAGTCAGTAAAGATTTTCAATACCTGCAAACCGGAGATGGTTACCTGTTTGAGACGGTTATACAAAAGGCCAATACCTGGGCCGGTGCAGATAGAATAATGTTTGTGGTAGGTGCTACCAAAAGCACCGAGTTTACCAACATTCGTAAATATGCGCCCGATAATTTCTTATTGGTGCCGGGCGTAGGTGCACAAGGCGGCAGCCTGGAAGAAGTATGCAAGTACGGCATGACACCCGATTGCGGATTGATAGTAAATGCATCGCGTTCCATTATCTATGCCAGTAACGGCGAAGACTTTGCCGACGCCGCACGTGCAGAGGCTCTAAAACTACAGCAGCAAATGCAGGCTGAGCTGGAAAAAGCAGGGATAATCTAAAGCATTTATTAATACTTACCCGTTGTTGGTGTTGTCTTCATAGGCGTTCGGAAGATTAAGAAGAAGCGGCGGGTTGTGCGATTCCCCTCTTGAGAAGGGTGTAGGGGTGTGTCCTTTGTGCGTGAATAACACACCCTGCAGCCGCACCACCGACGCACCCCCTCTCAAGTGAAGAGTTTTGTTATCAATATCAATCTTCCGAACACCTGTGGGGTTGTCTCTATAAATGTTGGGAATATCTGTAGCATAGTTGCCTCACCCGGCCTTTGCTTCGCTCAACCACCCTCTACGCTGCGCGTAAAGAGGGTTAAAGGTATCTCACCCTCTTTGCGTTAGCAGAGAGGATCGACCAGCATAGCGTAGTCGGGGTGAGTTAGCGGCGAGAAGCCATTCAACTATCTTCTAACAAAGACATAAATTATTACGTCTTTACTTATATACTCTTTCTGTTGATCTTTTCACAATATTTTTTAAATTACGTGCAAATTCATTATTTGTATGAGAAAAACCTTACCTATTATCTTATTTGCTTGTTTATCTGCTAATGCTTTTGCGCAAAGCGATAAAAAACCCTTTAAACCGTCCGATTTTTATAAAATACCAACTGTGAGCGATCCGCAGATTTCGCCGGATGGGAAGTGGGTAGCCTACAGCGTTGCCGAAGTTGATACCGCCAAGGATAAACGTGTATCGCATTTGTGGATGCAAAGCTGGGATGGTAAACAATCCATTGAATTAACACACGGCCCAGAGCCTGCTTCAAAAGCCCGCTGGAGTCCGGATGGTAAGTATTTGGGATTTTTATCATCGCGCGAATCAAAAAGTGGTTCGCAATTATGGTTGATGGACCGCAGGGGCGGAGAGGGCAGTAAATTAAGCGACATAAAAGGCAACTTGAACGACTATGCATGGTCGCCGGATGGCAGCAAGGTAGTAATGGTGATAGAAGACCCGGAAAACAAAGGCAAGGAAGCACCCAAAACCCCTAAGCCAATTGTGGTAGACCGCTATCACTTTAAACAGGATTATGTAGGTTATCTGGAGCATCAGCACAAACATTTATACCTGTTTGATATATTAACCAAAAAACTGGATACCTTAACCAAAGGCAATTATGATGAGCTTTCGCCGGTTTGGTCGCCGGATGGTAAGGCTATTGCTTTTGTGAGTAATCACACTGAGGATCCCGATAAAAATGAGAATACGGATATATTTTCTGTTGAAGCTAAACCAAATGGCACTGTAAAACAACTTACCACCTGGACAGGCCATGACAACAGCCCCAAATGGAGCCCTGACGGCAAGTATATAGCCTACCTGCGCCAAAGCAACAATAGTTACACCATGTATGATCAGAATATTTTGTGCATGATGAATGCGGATGGTACAAATAATAAACTGCTTACCCTGCCGCTTGACCGCCCTGCAGATAACCCAACATGGGGTAAAGACAGCAAAAGCATAGCTTTTTTAATTGATGATGACCGCGAGCGTTATGCGGCCGTGTATAACCTGCAATCGCAAAAAACAACTACCGTAATACGCGGTAAATTCAATATTGATGATATAACTGCGCATAGCGCCGGTAATTACGTGGTAAGCTACAGCACGCCATACATGCCTTTTGAGCTGTATGCTTTAGAAGAAGGCAAGATAAGGCGGTTAACTTATCATCACAAAGAGTGGTTAAATAAAGTAAAACTGGCACATGTAAAGCCTTTTCAATCAAAAAGCAAGGATGGCACTCTGGTATCAGGACTATTATTTACGCCAGATAGCATTGTGAGTAAAAAGCTGCCTATGGTATTGTTTATACATGGTGGGCCGGTTGGGCAGGATGAATATAGTTTTGATGGTACCCGCCAAATTTTGGCCAGCGCAGGTTATGCGGTTTTAGCTGTAAATTATCGTGGCAGCTTGGGCAGAGGGCTTGAGTTTACAAAAGCCATTAATGCAGATTGGGGCAATAAAGAGGTGATTGACCTGCAAGGAGCCGTTGATGAGCTAATTAAACAAGGCATTGCCGACCCTGATAATCTTGGAATTGGTGGCTGGAGCTATGGCGGTATCTTAACCGATTTTATGATAGCTTCTGATACCCGCTTTAAGGCTGCGGCCAGCGGAGCAGGTAGCGCGTTACAGGTAGCCAATTATGGTATAGACCAATATATTTTGCAGTATGATAACGAACTTGGCCAGCCATGGAAAAATATAGATGTATACACTAAAATATCATACCCTTTCCTGCATGCCGACAGGATTAAAACACCGGTGCTGTTTATGTCTGGCTTAAAAGATTTTAACGTACCAACCGCCGGTAGCGAGCAAATGTACCAGGCATTACGGTCATTAGGTATACCAACAGAATTAATATTGTACCCAAATCAAAACCACGGCATAAGTACCCCAAGCTACCAGGTTGATAGGGTGGAGCGGTATATAAAATGGTACGATAAGTATTTGAAGAAGTAAATTGAAGCGGGTTGGTTAAGCTATTAGAACCTATCTAATCATCGACTTACTTAACCAACCCGATCAACTATATTATACCTGGAGTTTGCCCTCAACAGAATCATCCAGTGTTTTACCTAAAGCGGCACCAACAAGCTGTTTTGCAAATGCTATTGCGTTGCCGTGTTTGTTATCCCAGTAATAGCCTTGTGTTGGCGATACTTTTATAACAGTTATCCTTGGATCATCAACACCCCCTGTAAACCATGTTTTTAACACAGGTTCCCATAACTCCTTGATCTTTTCTTTATCCTCAATAATCTCTGCAATGCCGTAAACGTTCAAAAAATCTGAATATTTTGATCCCTGAAAGAGCAACTGTACCATTGGGTCGGTGGCAATTTCCATGTTCTTGTGGCTATCATTAGCGCTCAGGAACCATATGTCGCCATTGTCATCTATCTTTTCTGGCGCCATAGGGCGGGTAGAGAAAGGCAGTCCGGTTTTAATATTGCTGCAAAAGAAACAGCTCACGCCTTCGGCCATTTCCTTTAGTTTTTTCCATGCCTCGTTGCCTTCTAAATTCTGAAAATTATCTTCAGGCTGTTGCTGGTTTATGCTATCCATAATAGTTGGTTTATATTATAATATTAACCTGAAGGAAATTTATTTGTTTTC
>JAQBNY010000142.1 GCA_028288315.1 Mucilaginibacter sp. | reverse complement strand
ATTTATCTTTAAGTTTTTCAATCAGTTTCATAATTTCATCGGCCTCTTTCAGGTTAATTTTTTCCTTCTTCACAAAAAAGGATAACATCCTGTTCACCGAGTTATCAAAGTATCCTGTTAAAAGTTTATCAGCAGCAAAAGTCTTGTATTGCTCTTTGCTTATAATAGGGTGGTATTCATGACTTTTACCATACGCCGTATGGCCAACAAAACCCTTTGTCTCCAGTATTCTTATAATGGTTGATACTGTGTTGTAAGCCGGCTTGGGTTCCGGCAAAACATCTAATACATCTTTTACAAACCCTTTTTGCAGCTGCCAAAGCACCTGCATTATCTGCTCTTCTGCACGGGTTAATTCTTTAATTTCCATGGGGGGAATGAATTAATTTTAAATTACAATCTAAGTTAAATTATATATACCAATATAACAACTAAATGTTTAGTTTATTTTATATTAAACTTTATTTTGTCTATTTGGTTTTCCAACACAACTAAACTAATAAATGGATATAACCTTTCATGGAGCGGCCCGTAATGTTACCGGCAGCAAACACCTGCTCCGCTTGCAGGACGGAACAAGCGTACTATTAGATTGCGGAATGTTCCAGGGACTGGGCGAACAAACTGAAGATTTGAACGGGCACTTTGGCTTTAACCCTACAAAGTTAGATTACATGATACTCTCGCATGCTCACATTGATCATTGCGGCTTAATTCCACGACTTGTTAAAGAGGGTTTTAAAGGACAAATATTTTGCACCGCCCCTACTATGGATCTGGCTAAGATCCTGCTAATGGATTCGGCTAAGATACAGATGCAGGATATTGAATATTCCAACAAGCACAGGGCCAGAAAAGGCCAGCATTTGTTAGAAGCTTTATATACCGAAGACGATGCCATTGCTGCATTGGGGCAGTTTAAGATTGTTGATTACCATGAAGAATATGCCATTACCCCCCGAATAAAATTCCAGTTTACTGATGCAGGCCATGTTTTGGGCAGTGCAGCAGTACATATAACTGTTTTGGAAGATGGTAAAGAAACGCAAATTACCTTTAGCGGAGATGTTGGCCGTTACGGCGACCTGCTGCTTAAAAACCCGCAGACATTCCCGCAGGCTGATTATATTTTGCTGGAATCTACCTACGGCGACTCCTTACATAAAGATATTGGCCCAATTGAGGATGCCTTATTAGAAGTTATAAAACACACTTGCGAGATTAAAAAAGGTAAGGTAATTATTCCGGCATTCAGCGTTGGCCGTACACAGGAACTACTATATGCCTTAAACGCCTTGGAGTTAAGAGGCGTGTTGCCTGATGTTCCTTACTATGTAGATAGTCCGCTATCTGAAAAAGCTACGCAAATTTTAAAAGATCACTCCGAAGTATATAACAGGGATGTTAAAGAAGTGATGAAGGTAGATGCCGATCCGTTTGCGTTTAAGGGATTAAAGTTCATCCAATCAACCATAGAATCAATAGCTTTAAATGATGATGTGAGGCCTTGTGTTATTATTTCTTCATCGGGCATGGCCGAGGCAGGCCGCGTAAAGCATCACATTAAAAATAACATCAACAATCAAAAGAACACCATATTAATGGTTGGCTACGCCGAACCAAATTCATTAGGCGGCAGGCTGGCGCGCGGCGAAAAAGAGGTGTATATTTTCGGCGATCCATACATGGTAAATGCCGATGTGCAGTCTATTAAGAGCATGAGCGCCCACGGAGATTATGAAGATTTGCTGCATTTTATTTCCTGTCAGGACCCTAAGCTGGTTAAAAAGCTTTTTTTGGTACATGGCGAATACGAAGTGCAACAACACTTTGCCAAAACACTAAAAGAAAAAGGGTTTGCTAATATTGAGATACCGTATCAGCATCAAAAGGTGGTGTTGGAGTAGGAGAATTGTCATGGTGAGCTTGTCGTCGAACCATTAGAGGACAAGTTCCCTCTATATACCCTTAACTGTCATTTCGACCGAGGAACGAAATCTTCTACAAGAAGCAGGTAATAGACTCTGCTTAAAGACTTTGTATGGCTTAGAAGATTTCTCTTCGCCCCACAACACAACCCTAATCGGCTCATTCGAAATGACATGCTTGTAGGGGATTGCGTCGTGCCTGTTAATGACGCGGCAGGAAACGAAGAAGGCCAGCTTAAAGCTGGCCTTCTTCGTTAATTTTATAAAATTACTTCTTTAATCCTATTTCCCTTAAGCGCTCATCCAGGTACTCGCCGGCGGTAATATCTGTATAAAGTTTAGGGTGCTCTGCATCAATTGTTGATGGCAGGCTGGTCAAATCCATGTTTGATTTTGGATGCAGGAAGAATGGTACCGAAAAACGGGAATTCTTCATCTCCTCGCGAGGTGGGTTCACTACCCTGTGTGTGGTTGATTTGAGTTTGTTATTAGTTAAACGCTGCAGCATATCGCCAACGTTAACTACCAAGTCCTCACCAAAAGCCTTAACCGGGAACCATTTATTTTCACGGGTTAACAGTTCAAGTCCATCAGCACTGGCGCCAATCAGCAGGGTGATGAGGTTAATATCCTCATGCGCACCGGCACGTACCGCATCATGAGGTAAAGCATCAGGATCGGTTATGGGGAAATAATGTAGTGTACGCAGTATCGAATTACCGTTTTCTACCTTATCATCAAAATAATTCTCGTTTAAACCAAGGTATACTGCTATGGCGCGCAACAAGTATTTGCCTGCACTTTCCAGCTTTTTATAAACCTCAAGCGTTGTGGTGTTAAATTCAGGCAATTCTGCAACAACAATATTATCCGGGTAATCGGCTTCTTCAGGTACATCGCCGGTAACGGTTTGACCAATTTGCCAAAACTCTTTTAAATCGGGCACTTTAAAGCCTTTGGCAGTTTCCTTATTTTTACCGGTATAACCCCGCTGACCTGCCAGATCAGGTATTTCGTATTTGTTTTTCACCTCTTCAGGCAAAGCAAAAAGTGCTTTAACCTGCGTATAAAGGTTGTCTATTAATTCTTTACTTAAGCCATGATTGGTTATGGTTACAAAGCCTGTTTCATTAAAAGCTTTACCAATACTGTCAGAGAAAGCTTTACGTTCTTCGGCAGAGCCATTTATATATGTGTTTAAATCAAGGCGCGGAATATTTACAGTGCTCATAATTGTGGTTTAAAATACAGTCAAAATTATTTAAAAAACAGGTAGATTCAGTAGCCGTGAATAAAAATATATACAATAACGTTATTGTTGTATAATTACAAGGCTCAAAATAATTAATTGTTTAAACGTTTTGGCTTTAATAGAGTCTATAGATCATAACCTTTTATAACACCACCCATGAAAAATATAAATAAACTTGGGGGCATCATCTTATTAGCATTCGTGCTGATATTGGCTGCCCCACATAAAAGCACAGCACAAGGCGGCAACGGCCAATATATATCTGACCAGGAGTTTTACGATCAGTTATCACCATACGGCGCCTGGGTAAGTGACCCAAATTATGGCGATGTTTGGGTACCCGATGTTAATGGCGATTTTAGGCCATACGTTACCAACGGCCATTGGGTTTTAACAGAATATGGAAATACTTGGGTATCAGACTACCCATGGGGATGGGCAACCTTCCACTACGGCAGATGGCATTATGACGATTACTACGGATGGGAATGGATACCCGGCAATGACTGGGCGCCTGCATGGGTAAGCTGGAGAAACGGCAACGGCTATTATGGATGGGCTCCGCTTGAACCACGGATAAGTATAGAAGCTTCATTTGGCAGTAATTATTATATACCTGATACTTATTGGGCATTTGCACCATATGCCTATATTAATCAGCCTAATATTTATAACTATTGTGTACCTGCTACAAGGGTAAGAAACATCTATCGTGGTACAACTGTTATACGCAATACATCTGTTTATAATAACCGTACTTATATTGCAGGCCCGCGTCGTGAAGATATACAGCGTTATACTCAAAGGCCCATCCGGGTGTATAACGTCAATAATATTAACCGCCCCGGGGCAAATACAGTTAGCAACAATACAGTAAATATTTACCGGCCGGGTGTAAGGCAAACTGGCAACGCCCGCCCTGCAAGGGTTATTGATGGCGCAGCATATAGGCAGCAAAACCCTAACCAGCGTATAGGTGGCATTAACAACCGTGGCCCGGTATATAACAGAGATAATGCATCGAAATTGGCTAATGAAGTAAGATCAAACACTCCGGATAGCAGGTATGTGCGTGTTAACAACCGTACTGCGGTA
This sequence comes from Mucilaginibacter sp., assembly GCA_028288315.1. Taxonomy (GTDB): domain Bacteria; phylum Bacteroidota; class Bacteroidia; order Sphingobacteriales; family Sphingobacteriaceae; genus Mucilaginibacter. The sequence goes on along the minus strand of JAQBNY010000142.1, from coordinate 9,116 downwards.
GCTAACCCGGCACAAAACAACCGCCCTAACAAGCCTGATCTTAATAATCCAAACAATAACAACCGTGTTAATGTGCCTACTGATATTAATAACCAACGCCAGCAACAACAGCAAGCACGTGATCAGCAACGCCAGGCAAGAGATCAACAAAAGCAACAACAGAACCCGCAGCAACAGCAAATGACTGATCAGCAACGCCAGCAACAGCAGCAAGTACGTGACCAGCAACGTCAGGCAAGGGACCAACAAAGGCAACAACAGAACCCGCAGCAACAACAAATGACTGATCAGCAACGTCAGCAACAACAGCAAGTACGTGACCAGCAACGCCAGGCAAGGGACCAACAAAGGCAACAACAGAACCCGCAGCAACAGCAAGCTATTGAGCAACAAAGACAGGCACGCGAGCAGCAAAGGCAGCAGTTGGCCCAGCAAAGGCAACAGCAGGCTCAGCAACAACAAAGACAACAAGCCGATCAGCAACGCCAGCAACAACAGCAAGCTCAACAGCAACAAAGGCAGCAACAGGCCGATCAGCAACGCCAGGAGCAGCAACAGCAGCAACAACAACAACAGCAGCAGCCCCCACCGCGGCCGGTTCGCCCTTAAGGAATTAAGTATTTTATATAAAAAGAGGCCCCATTAATGAGGGCCTCTTTTTATAATGATTGCTTATTATAATAAATAATTGATTAACGTTTTACAAGGAACGACCCTGATAGTAATGCTAATACTTGTTCTTTAGTTAACGGCTCATCAAACGCAGCAGTAACTGCTCCAATGCTTCCTAAAGCTTTTAAATCAACACCACCTTGTACAGTATTTTCTTCACCGGCGTAGTTGGCATTAACCGCAGCAACGGTAGTATCGTTACCCAATGATGCAGTGCTAACTATCCATGGCATGGTTGCAGTTGCACCACGATCATGACGTAACTGGCGGATAGCCGCTGCATGGCGCGCTTCAACAGCATGTATTGACAATGCAGCTGTTAAAATCGTTTTATTACCTTTTAAATAACCAGCCTGCCCTTTATAAGCACGCACACCTGTATCTTCAAAAGCCTGTGCCACTGTTAAAAACAAGTTATAATCAGTAAATGCAGATGCGAACGGGCCTGTGCCTGATCCATTTCCGCCAGATAGATCTATTTCTGGTTTGCTAACCGGCATGCCGCCAGATGAGATGATTACATTCTTTAAAAATGTAACATGGTTGGCTTCGTCACGGGTAATATTGGCTATGTATGCAGAGTTAGCTGCGGGTACCACACCTTTAGCGGTGCCCACATTGTAAAACTCCGACTCCAGATACTCTAATGTTAAAGCAAAGTTTAATACATCAAAAACACTTGTTGTGGTTTGTCCGTAGGCTTTTTTAAACAAAGCACCTAAAGCAAATGGCATTGCAGCAACGGCTACTTTTGAACCAAAGCTGGTTATATTTTTAATGGCATCCCTACGAGGGTTTAAACGCTCGTGTATCTCCGGATCAACCTTTTCTATTTCGTCTATTATTTCAAATAAATTCATGGCTATGGTAATTAAGCGTAGTAATTAAAATTAGATGCAGTAACTTTAGTTTTAAGGAAACCGTTTGCAGCAGCAAGAACCTCGGCAATGGTGTTTGTGTAGTTTAAACCATTGGTATCAACCTGGTCACTGGCCACAAAGCTACCGGGTGTTAAAAGATTTGATATTAAAGCGGCGTGCCTTGCTTCAACCGAAACAATTTTACCGGCTATAGCTAAATAATCAACGTTTTCTATAAGATAACCGGCGCCATCATAAGCCCTTACGCCTGTATCTTCAAATAATTTAGCCGCCCCTAATACGCTTGCACGATCACTAAAGTTGATCTTGCTAAAATCAGGCGTTAAAGTTTGTATAGCACTGGTTCCTAATACCGTTTTAAAGAAATCGCGGTGTAAAACCTCATGGTCCTTAATGTCTGTAAGGTACGCCGTTTCAGTTGTGGTAATGCCACTGTATGGCGTAGCAACAACTTGCAAATAAAACGCGGCTTCTAACTGTTCAAGCGCGTAGGCGAAATTCAGTACACCCATATCTCCTATACCAATGTCATTACTTGAACTGCCTTTTGAATAATCTTTTTTACATGAGGCTGCACCTAAAATGGCAACTGCTGCCGCCCCTGTGCCGGCGTAGCGCAGGAAAGATCGCCTGACCATGTTTGCTCCGCCTGTTGTTTTGTTAAGTTCTGTTTTCATAGATTTAATTTTAGCTGTCGATGCTTGGATAGATTTGTTTATTTATTACACGTACGGATAAAATTTAACCCCAGTTTTAAATTGCTTTCTAATTAGTATAGCTTTTTGGAGTACAGGGAGAATGGAACTATAAAACAAAAAAGGCCGAAAGACTCTCGCAGTCTTTTGGCCTCTACATCTACCTATGAAAAAAACCCTTTTGGAAGGGACGCTAAATCAATTCAAACGTTGTGCCTTGTTTTAAAAAAGCCCTCATTTATGCCCAAAAACTTTTAAATTATATATAACCTTTGTATGTAGAAATAGCTTCACAAACTAGGGGGGAATTTTACCCATTTTGGTTTTAAATTCAACTTTATGAAACACAATTGATTATTATTGAGTTATCATATAGACTTGATTATGTATAATCAAAACCTAACAATGCTACAGCACATGGATCATAATGTATATTTATTGGCTACTGACCCTAGTGATGCCTGCCGTGATGTTATCCACTCAAGGGATACCGGTTTAAAGATCAGGGTTTTTTGTATCAGCGAAGAGCGATTTCATGCCAATAGCAACGAAATACAGCTTTATGGTTATGCCGATAAAAAATTATATGCCTTTGAAACCATTAATATTACTGCCGATGATGCCCTGGATGTTGTAGGTGCAATACAGTGGTACGCCGAATATATTAACTTCCCCGAAATGGAAATTTTGCCCGAGGACCCGCGTCCGGGCCAAGAAATAGCTATGTAAGTAAGTATAACTTACCAGCCTTATTATGTTATTCTAAATTGTAATAATTTATTTAATCGAATTTCAATTCTATACCAACCTTGCTGGTAAAACGATTAATTGAAGTAAATACAGTTTTCAGTTTAAACTCCTCCCAAAATGGTGTCATGGGGGCATAATTACTATTTTCATTTAAAACGATATCAAGTGCCATTCTATAATCGTCTTTCTGGCTTGCAACCGCTGTTATTAAATCGTTTAGGTTGTAACCGTTTTCAATATTACACAAAAAATCAAGCTGGATAGCTCTCTTTTCTTGAACACTAAAGCGGGGAATTTCAACAATTTCACAAGCCTCCTCATCAATTAACTCAAGCCTTACACTTATGTCGTTGTATTCCCTTTCTGATAAGGGATAATCAAGGAATGTATATAAAGCCACTGTGTTATCAATATACTTAGTGTAAAAGAATAATTCCGTTACGGCATCATAATAGTATCGTTCATTTGCAAATTCAGGGGCTGTCATGGCCATCGCAAGCCATGACAGGTTAACCCTTTGTATATTAGTCATTAGTTAAATTAGCATTAGGGAAAACAAATTAGAACTACCCGGGCAGTTCTCCTCACTTATACGCATTCTTTTAAGCGAAGTTGCTTTTTAAGATAATGATTACACTTTTGTGTAAAAAGTGTGCAAACCCTAATAAATTATCTTTTAAAACTGTAACACTGCATTAATAGCGTGGAATTAAGATTACTATAACTAGTACCAGAAGTGAATTCGCGAACATGCTCGCTACTGTAGTGCAGCATTAAAGGCAAGTTGGTAGTATAAAAAAATGTAAGAGTTATTGAAGAGGATACCTATTTACGATATATTACCTTAAAAAACGACTGAGATCTGCTGTTTATGTATGAAATAAAAATTATGCAATGCTTGATTGTATGAGAAATAAGTTAGACGCCATGAGTAAAAAAGTTTTTAATACCAATAAGGAGGGCTTACACGCAAAAGCCCCATCGAGGATGATCTTAGGGTTACACAAGGCGGTAAATTAACTCAGGAATTACTATTCAAATAAGTTTGCGAAATCCCTCAATATTTACTATATAATATTAAGCCGGTGGTGACGGATTGACAGGACGTTTTACTATAGCAAGCTTATCTGCATATGTGACCGCTTCATAAGCCATATAGTTGGTTGTTAAACCATTAGGCATTTTATAATTCTCCGTTGGGTTTATTTCCAGATCAGAAGTACAATCTTTTGGATAGAGATAAGACAGAGCAGTTTTATCCAGCTTCATATTTGCGTAATTAACTAAATCTCCCTTTATAGGCTTATTCTTGGTACCGGGCAAACCCTCAATTACACTTGCGCCACTCAGTACCTTGCCATTTACATCGACTGGATAAGCAATTAATGTATAATCTTTCTTAGCCTTAGTGCTTGTATCATTCTGTTGCTGAAAAATAAAGCTGTCAAAATCAGGGTGATCGGGGTTGTTGTACCAGGTGCTAACAATAGTGTAACTTACTATAACACCATAAAATTTTTTGCCCATGATTGTTAAGATTTAGATTTATATTAAAAGAAAATAACTATCATTTATAGAAATAATATTTATTAAAAGTAAAAAATAATATTCTATATATCAAAGCTTTATGTATTTTTTTATTAATCTTTCTTAGACATAATCTTTAACCTTTTCATCAGTGTAGAACTGATCATGTTCTTACTTCTCAGGCAACTCAGCTAAAAGCGAGAGTTTATGAGTTTGTATCATAAACCGCTGTTCAAGGTTTAGATTATTGATAATGTACCGTTATTCTAACTTATTATAACACTTAATGAGTAATTTGATAATGATTTAAGCTTTCATTGATGAACGGTAGTTACTTAATTTAAGCAATTTCTAAAAGCACTTATGAGGGTATAATAGAAGAAGAATTAAGATTCACTAACATTTAGAGCAAGGAGCAGCCACACTAAGAAAATACAACATACTGTATATCTACGACTTAAAAATAATTTAAAATATTTTTTGAGGTATTGGCTGCAAATTCTATATTTGCAGTCCCAAAACGAACGGGCGCAAAGCTTAATTGTAGGGGAGAACCAAAGGGAGTTTAGCTCAGCTGGTTCAGAGCATCTGCCTTACAAGCAGAGGGTCACTGGTTCGAACCCAGTAACTCCCACCAAAAGGGATACTAATAGTCCCAAAACCCTGTAAATTATATGATTTACGGGGTTTTTTGTTTTCAGACCACTCAATTTTACGCATACTTTCTCAATGTTTCCGGTACCAAAGTGAGTACCAGATTTTGTTTTCTACATTTGTGGTACTCTAAAACGTTATAATTAATTGATTTTCAAATAATTAATACTGAAAAAAATCATTAAAAATGACCTGTTTTGAGCCTGTTTGACTTGGTATTTCCAACGGTTTGGAGTACCAAAATATCAAACCATTTTAAAATGTATTAAAACAGATTAATTATGAAAGCAACAAACAGATTCAGTATCCACTTCAAATTGAGAGCTGAAAGGATGAAAGACGGCTTCGCGCCGGTGTTTTTAGGGCTTGTGGTGGATGGTAAAAAGAGCTACATGGCTTTAAAGAACTTTCAGGCGGAGACTGAACATTGGGATAAGATCAAAGGCGGAGGAAGGAAGGACACCAAGCAAGGCCGGGCGATCAATGATTATCTCGACGAAGTACGAATGACACTCAAAGGTCATTACCGGGATATGGAATTGAATGGAGAGCGGATCAACAGCGATACTTTAAAGGATGCATTTCTCGGAAATATTCAGGAAGATGCACCTATCATGTTTAGTGAATTAATAGCTTATCACAATGAACAGGCTTTAGCTTTATTGAGCATTGGTACGATGAGGCATTATTACGTTACACAACGATACCTTGTTAAATTCTTTAAACAGAAACATAAAAAAGACGATATCCAGCTTTCTTTTCTTAATTACAAGTTCATATCTGATTTCGAGATCTTCCTGCACAACCACAAGCCTGTCGATCATCAGAAACCAATGGATACTAATGGGGTGCTTAAACACCTTGTTAGGCTTAAGAAAATGGTTAACCTGTCTATTGGTCTGGGCTGGGTTGAAAAAGATCCATTCAAAGGTTTTAAACTCAAAAAGAAAAAGGTCGAAAAGGAGTTTTTAAATGAATGGGAGCTCAAATCGCTTGAACAGAAAACCTTTGAGCTGGAACGCCTGACAATGGTTAGGGATATGTTCGTCTTTTGTTGCTACACCGGCCTCTCATATGTGGATATGATGAATTTAAAGCCGGAACATATTGTTAAAGGGATTGATGCTGAGCCCTGGATCAAAACCTTTCGTCAAAAAACCTCAATTCCGGTTAATACGCCATTGCTCGGACAGGCACAAGAAATCCTTAATAATTATAAAGGCAACCTTCGGGCAAAAGCTAAAGGCACCCTATTTCCTATCATAGCAACCAAAAGGTAAATAGTTACCTGAAGGAGATAGCTGACCTTTGCGGAATTAAAAAAAATCTCACATTCCATGTTGCTCGCCACACGTTTGCAACTACTATAACGCTTTCAAACGGCGTTCCAATCGAAACTGTCAGCAAGATGCTGGGGCATACCAAAATTGCTACCACGCAAATCTACGCCCGTGTTTTGGAAAAGAAAGTAAGTGATGATATGGCGGTACTCAGGGCAAAACTGGGTTAATTAAAATTTATTAAACAAATGTTGCCCAATTGGGCAACTGTAATTATATTTGTATGAGCAACGAAATAAAAATAAGGCAGGTAATTTTTTATAAAAATTACTTTTTAGATTTTTTTAACAGCTTAGGTGATAAAATTCAGAGAAAGATTATTTGGACCTTACTCGTCATCGAGCAGCAGAAAATAGTGCCGGAGATATATCTTAAACATCTTGAAGGAACTGATGGATTATATGAGATCAGAGTGCAAACAGGAAGTGATATTTATAGAATATTTTGTTTTTTCGACACAGGAATGCTGATCATTGCTATTAACGGCTTTCAAAAGAAAACGCAAAAAACACCCCCAAAGGAAATCAAGAGAGCATTAAAAATCAAAGCAGAATACTATGAAAGCAAGTAAAAATTTAACAACATTGTCAGAACACATTGATTCTGTATATGGTAAACCTGGTACGCCAAGTCGAGATGAATTTGATGCAGGTTACGAAGAATTTAAAATTGGTTTTTTAATACATGAAGCAAGAAAGGCCCGGGGTTTGACCCAGGATCAACTTGCTGAAAAATGTGGGACGACAAAAGCATACATATCTAAAGTAGAAAATAATTTGAAAGATGTTCGCTTCTCTACTTTAAGAAACATCGTCGAGAATGGTTTAGGAGGGCATCTAAGATTAAGCATTGAAATTTAATTACGAGATTGTTCCGTTCCATGATTTTTCATAGCTTTTCTAATTTAGTAGGTTAATGTTAGCCCTCCTCCAAGGCCCATATCACTGTCATAATGTGTTGAAAGTGAAAAATACTTGGTTACAATATACCGCAAACCGGTTGCATACTCTTTGTCTGTATTCACCATTATATTAAAGCGCAGTCTTTTGGAAATCGGCACATCATCACGGCCCGGATTGATGGAAACGCAATTTGCCATTTCCATCAATCCGGGCATCAGCAATAAACAACATGGGTAAGGTATATGCCACACCGGCTACCACGGTATGCCGGTTTTCTTTATTACTGACCTGGCCGAACATGTTTTTATAATCACTGCCAAACAGAGGCCGCCTTTAATTTTTATAAATCGGTAATTGGCGGCGAGTTCAGCCATTTTCAACGTATTAAAGACATACCAAACGCGCCAGTTATGCCGGCCGAAGAAGGCGAAAAAATACTCCACATAGCCTTGCCCATTGGCGGCGGCGCCATAGCAGGCATTGACATGCCGCTGGGCCGGGGAACCGTTAATGTCGACAATAATTTTATGATAAGCTTAGATACCAGCAGCAAGGAAGAAACCGTAAACCTTTTCAGCAGCCTTTCGGCAGGTGGTTTTGTGATGATGCCACTGGAAGATCAGTTTTGGGGCGCTTATTTTGGCATGTTTACAGACCAGTTTGGCATACAATGGATGCTTAGTTATGTTGAGGCGGCCAAGTAATAATTAGTAACCTGAGTTAAAAGACAAGAATCAACCGCGCATTTTGTCGTTCTTGCCGCATTCCGGGAGGTTGCATCAGCATTTTCGTCCGTTTACGTATCAGGTTTTAAAAGAACCTTCCATTCGCCTAATCTCTGATTGAAAAGACAGCTCGTCTATGATCTCGAAACGAACAATTAGGATATACCGCCAATTGCCTTATGTTAAATTGGTGAATTTTTTGGCATTGCGATATTAATTTTTTTTCCTCCACCCCACAAAAACAAACGCAAGCGCTGCCAGCAGACAAACCATGCCCAGCCAATCACCCCATTGGGTGTAAAGGGTGTTTATGTGCTGTGGCGAAACACTTCCCAGCAGCGAAGCCTGTTTCTTATTGGAAGTAACAATCTCGGCGGTTACGCGCCCATATTGGTCGCTGACGGTGAGGCGGCCCAAGCGGGCTGAACGTATTTCCGAAAAGCCGTTCTCTACGCCGCGTAATACAGCCATGCGCCCGTGCAGCCAGTCGTCCACGATAAAATCCCAGGCGGGGACGAATATAAAGCCGGGTTTATTTTCGCCATATTGTTTTAGGTAGGCCTGGAAATCGAGGTCCTTGCAGATGGCAACGCCTGATTGTACACCGTTAAATTTAAACAGGCCAGGAATGCCGCCGGGGGTAAACTGGTTTTCGAAGCCAGTCACCAGGTGCGTTTTATTATAGTCGGCAGACACATTGCCGTTGGGATCAATAACAATGGCCGAATTACGTTCTGGCATGTTCCGCAGGTTGGTGTAGCCGGCAATAATGTATACATGGTTTTGTTTTGCTGTGCTGTCTAAAATGGCAATGATCTGGTTGGCCCAGGCTTTGTCAATACCGATGGCACGTTCCGGCAGCAGTACTATCCGGGCACCTTGCGCGGCTAATATTTTAACCTGCGCCATATAGGCTATGGTTACTTGTTTTTCTTTTTCAAGGTTGGGGTGATCGGAATTGCTGTGGATA
>JAQBNY010000137.1 GCA_028288315.1 Mucilaginibacter sp. | reverse complement strand
GGCACCCATGGTATCATATTCGGTTCTGAAACTCATAATTGATAGTATGTTTTTGCAGGTGCAAATTTATGGTTTTATGTGGAGTATGTTAAATGTACGGTGGTAATCTTTTTGTTATCTTAAAGCTTCTATTTTAGTATCCTTTAATCCACTTCTCCAACTCTGCCACTCTCTCCGTATTATCCTTTAACCATTTCGCATTTTCCGGATAGGCTTTTTGGCTGATGAGCCTTGCAAATGTTGGCAAATGCTCGGTTTGCGATAGCTTATAAAAATAATCGGCAAAGTAATATCTGTCTTTAGGCATAGTACCTAAAGCAGTAAAAACAGCTTTAAGCTGTGCGGTCAACAGGTCGCTGGGCGATGCATAGCGCCGGGTAGCAAAACCACTTAGCGCTTTAGTAAGAAGCTTATTTTGATAATCGGCAGTTGCTTTTGTTGTAAGTGACGGCTTGTAACCGGGCTCTGGCTTTAATGAGCCGCCGTTTAGGATGTTTTGCAGGTTGCCAAATGCCTCGGCACTTTGGGTAGTGTTTGGCTCCAGCATTAAAAAACGACAAAAGCCGAGCAAGGCTTCGGCGCGTTTATTTTGATGGAAAGTAACCAACGCATACATCCGCTGACTGGCGGCATACCCGGTATCCAATTTAAGCGCATTTATAAAACTTTTTTCCGCATTGCTGTACTGTTTAGCGCGGTATTGGGCAATACCCAAATTGTAATAAAGCCTTTGATTTGTGCTGTCGGCTTTTATTCCGTTAACATAAGCGGCAATAGACTTTTGCAACTGGTTTGTTCCGCCATATATACTGCCCAGTAAGCTATAAGCCCCTGCGGATAATTGTGCATTGGTGTTTGCTTTGATGGCTTTCTCCAGATAAGGGATACCTTCGGCACCTTTCCCGCTTAAGTACAGGGCAAAAGCCATTTCGTAATTTGCGCGCGCATTCTCCGGCTCTACCTTTAAAGCACTTTTATATTTTTCAATTGCGCCGGTATAGTTTTTTTGTTGGTTTAGCTCCTGGCCTTGCTTTATCAGGTCGGATATAAGTACTGTATCCTGTGCTTTTAGCGTTAAGCTTACAAATATAAAAGGCAAAGCGAGCAAAACATTTAAGTAAACTTTCATGCCTTAAAATTAAATTGTTTAAAACATCGATGAAACATTATTTCAATATTTATCTTATACATGCTATATATTATTTTTAATTTTCGCTTTCGTTAAGTGAAAGAAATTTATCTATGAAGCCACTGTTCAAAACCATTATATCCTGTGCATCTGTCATGCTCTTATTAATCTCTTGCTCATCTGGCCACAGTGATAGTAAAAATGATAATAAAGACTCCGAAAAGCCCTTTAATACCGCAAACCTTTTAAAGTACGACCCTAAAAACGGCGACAAGCAAATTGATGCTTTTATGCAGCACCTGCATAAGGTAAGCGGCTTTAACGGCAATGTTTTGGTTGCAAAAAAGGGAAAGATACTATATGAAAACGCATTTGGCTGGGCCAACCACTTAACCCGCGACAGCTTAACCATCAATTCCCAGTTCGAGCTGGCATCAGTTACCAAAACCATGACGGGTACTGCCATTATGCAGCTTTGGGAACGTGGTAAAATTAAGCTTGACCAAAATGTAAAAGACTTCTTCCCTAACTTTCCTTATGATGGGGTAACTATCAGGCTGTTGCTAACGCACCGCTCGGGGATGATGAACTATGTATATTTTGTTGATGGTATTTATCGCTCGCAGCATTTAAACCAAAGGAAAGGGTTAACCAATGCCGAGGTGATGGATATGATAGCGCAATACAAGCCGCCACGCTTTAATAAGCCAAATGCAAGTTTCTTGTATAACAACTCAAACTTTATGGTGCTGGGCGCTATAATTGAAAAGGTAAGCAAAATGAGCTATGCCGATTACATGAAGGCAAATATTTTTATTCCCGCAGGGATGAAACATACGGCTGTTTACTCAAAAGCGGTGTATGATAAAATACCGGCCGATGTGGTTGGCCATGACCGTAACAGCTGGAGATACTCTGTAGCACAAAACTTTTTAGATGGCCCCGTGGGCGATAAGGGCGTTTACAGCACCGTTGAAGACCTGTACATTTTTGACCAGGCGCTTAGGGCCGGGCGTTAAATTAAACCCGCCACTCAAGATTCTGCCTATACACCACATAACCCTATGATTCGCGGGCACTTTAACTACGGCTACGGCTGGCGCTTGTTTGAGAGCCCCGGCCAACAGGTAGTTTATCACACTGGCTGGTGGCACGGTTTCAGGCATATATTTTTACGCGATATGAAAAACGATGTCACCATTATTTTGTTAGGTAATGTAGTTAACGGCAGTTTGCTGCACCTTGACGATTTGTTTAAGATGACCGGCATGCCGGTTGTGCGCAAAGGGGCATACAACGGTAACGGGGATACAAGCGAGGATTAACGCAGATGTGCAAATGCGTGTATATGCAGATGTGCAGATGCTTGCTAATAGTTTAATTAATAATTCGGATAGGTATTTTAGCGATGGGCAAATCATCTGCACATACGCACATTTGCATATCTGCACATTTTAAATATTATGTTTGATAAATTAATGGAGGCCCAGCAAAAGGCGGGCGAAATAAAAAAACGGTTAGACGCTGTCAGCGTAACCGGATCTGCAGAAGGCGGCAAAATTACAGTACAAGCTAATGGAAATAAAGTTGTACAGTCGGTTACTATTGATGATGCCTTTTTAAAGGAAGCCGATAAAGAAGAGCTGGAAGAGTTACTGGTTATTGCCATTAACAAAGCCATGGAGCAGGCAGAGAATGTTAGCCAAAGTGAAATGGCCGCCATGACCAGCGCCATGTTTGGCGGCATGGGTGGCTTGTTTGGTAAATAAACGGTCATATTACTAAAAGCCACAAAGGCTTTACATAGGGCGTTAGCTACTATTGGTAAATTACCCGCTTTAAAATCATTCAACTATGAAAGTTACTTATTACGGCCAGTCGACTATTGAGATAGAGGCAGCTGGCAAAAAATTATTATTCGACCCGTTTATAACACATAACGAACTGGCAAAACATATTGATGTAACCAGCCTTAAGCCCGATTACATTCTGGTATCGCACGGCCACGGCGACCATGTTGCCGACCTGGTAACTGTTCAAAAACAAAGCGGTGCTAAAGTTATCTGTATTGCAGAAATAGCAGGTTGGTTAGGTAAACAGGGTATTGACAATGTGCACGGCATGAATATTGGCGGTGGATTTAATTTTGATTTTGGCCGTGTTAAAATGGTTAATGCTATACACTCCAGCGCATTGCCTGATGGCTCAAACGGTGGTAACCCAGCCGGTTTTGTAATTTACTCTGAAGGTAAGGCTATTTACTTTGCAGGCGATACAGCCCTTACCTATGATATGAAACTATTGGAAGATGAAAACCTGACCTGGGCTTTTTTACCTTTAGGCGATAACTATACCATGGGTGCCGATGATGCTATTAAAGCCAGCGCATTCATCAACTGTAAAAACATTATTGGAATCCACTATGATTCTTTCCCGGTTATTAAGATAGATAAGGGAGAAGTGGCTGAAAAGTTTGTAAAGGCCGGGCTTAATCTAAAGCTCCCTGCCATAGGCGAAACATTAGAACTATAACAAAAAAGCTCCGGTAACCGGAGCTTTTTTGTTATAAAAGACGCTACATTTTCATAGTGTCTTTTTTCATTGTAGAGTCTTTCATCCTCTTCTTCATCCCCATTTTTTTCTTCATAGATTTTTTCTTCATCTTTGAAGTGTCCTTCTGCATAGAAGTGTCTTGTTGTAATGGCGTAACCGCGTACGCATTTACACTACTGAAAGAAATCGCAGCAACTGCGATAATACAAATTGCCTTTTTCATGGTGAATAGTTTTTAAGTTTATTTAGTTATATAAATATAAAACAAATTAACTATCGATTGTTTATTTTTTCATACAAATTAAATTACCGTTCCGCTAGGAATCACTGCACGTTTTTTAACAATTACAATACCATCGGTAACTGTATATGTAGGAAAATCGCCATCAGGTAACACCCCAGCACAATTTATAGTTACATCATCGCCTATATAAGTGTTTTTATCAATGATGGCATTTTTAATGCAACATCTGTCGCCTATACCCATAATAGGTTCACCAGCTTTTTTTGCATCGGCAATATCTTCAAGCGTTTGGTAGTTATCGCTACCCATTACATAGCAGCTTTCAATTTCAGTATCAAAACCAATACGCGTGCGTATACCTATAAGCGAATGCTTAATATGCTTGGCGTTTATTATACATCCGTCGGCAACAATAGATTTTTCGAGATGTGTGTTTGATAATTTTGTGGGCGGCAACATGCGCGCACGGGTGAAAATGTGGTTCTTATCAAACAGGTTAAACTTAGGGATATCATCTGTAAGACCCAGGTTAGCTTCAAAGAATGATGGGATGGTACCGATATCTGTCCAGTAACCTTCGTATTGATAACTAACAACTTTATGCCCCTCTATAGATTGTGGAATGATCTCTTTACCAAAATCCGGATGATCATTACCTTCTAACAGATCAAACAGTAATTTACGGTTAAAAATATAAATACCCATTGAAGCCAGGTAAACACGGCCCTGTTCCTTCATCTCATCGCTTACTTCTGATGCCCAGCTTTCAAAATTGGATTTAGGCTTTTCAATAAACGCGGTTATCATATTATTGCTATCCGTTTTTAAGATACCAAACCCAGGGACATCAGCAGCATCAACAGGGATGGTAGCTATAGATATTTCAGCCTCTTTATCAATGTGCTGTTGTATCATATCTTCAAAATCCATTTGGTACAATTGATCGCCAGAAAGTATCAGCACATACTCAAACTCATGCACTGCCAGGTGGTGTAAGCTTTGCCTAACCGCATCTGCCGTACCTTGAAACCAGCCCGCGCTGGTAGGCGTTTGTTCTGCAGCCAAAATATCAACAAAAGCCGTACTAAACGTACTAAAGTGATACGTGTTTTTTATATGCTTGTTTAACGATGCGGAGTTGAACTGCGTGAGTACGAAAATACGGTTAATACCCGAATGCAGGCAGTTTGAAATAGGGATATCAACCAAGCGATATTTACCTGCTATGGGAACTGCCGGTTTTGACCTTGTTAGGGTAAGCGGCGCTAAACGGCTGCCCTGGCCGCCGCCAAGCACAATGCTGATTACTTTCGATGTCATAATTTAGGAATTAAACTTTCATACAGATCAATATATTCTTTTGCCGAACGGTACCACGAAAAATCGAGTCCCATCATTCGTTTGCGTAGTAGCTGCATTTTTTTCGCGTCCTTATACAGCACAATCGCGCGGGTAATAGATGCACTAATATCATTTACACTTACATTGTTAAAACGGATACCATAGCCGCCTTCGTCGGCAATGTCAATAACGGTATCTTTTAAACCTCCGGTACTTCTTACTACAGGCACAGTACCATAACGTATTGCATATAACTGGTTAAGGCCGCAGGGTTCCACCCGCGATGGCATCAGCAGAAAATCGGCCCCGGCATAAATTAAATGCGCCAGTGCTTCATCATACCCAATGAATACATTACAGTTTTTCGGATATAAAGTTTTTAACTCTTGCAGAGCTATTTCAGTTTCGGTTTCGCCGGTACCCAATATCAGGAAGTTAACATTATTGCCATATTCCTGAAAGCTTCTTTCTATTGCTTCTGGTAACATGTCAGATCCTTTTTCAAAAACCAGTCGGCCAATAAATGCTATAAGAGGCTTTTTAACAGATAAGCCAAATTTTTCGCACAGCAATTCCTTATTCTTCAGCTTGCCTTTAGTAACAGTTGCTACTGTAAACTTTTCGGGTAACATTGGGTCTGTTTCGCTGTTCCAAATTTCGGTATCTATCCCGTTAACAATGCCCGACCCTTTAAAGCGCTCAACATAAAACAAGTATTCTAACCCATTTGAGTTAATTGATAACTCCTGCAGATAGCTTGGCGACACGGTGGTGAACTTCCAACAGCATTTTACTGCTGATGCAAGCGGATTAATGCCCCCGCTCCACTCCAGCAACCCTGTTTTATAAAAATCAATTTCGGGCAGATAACTAAGCCCATCCCAACCAAACGCACCATGATATTGGCCGTTATGTATAGTAAACACAGTAGGGATATTTGCCAATTTGCGGTAAAGCGATGAATGATACATCATAAAGGGCACCAGCCCCGAGTGATGGTCATGGCAGTGCACCAGATCTGGCATTTGGCCGCTCCAGTTTATCCAGTCCAGAAAACATATCTGAAAGGCGATGAACTGCTCTCTTTCATCAGGATAACTATAAATATTTTCCCTGTCAAGCAGGCCGGGTATCCTTATTAAAAAAAGTTCAAAACCCAGCTTATTAGTTTGTTCTTTAAGTATTTCAAAATACAGTCTGCGAGTGCCCAGCAGCGTAGTCCCATGAAAAACAGTATCGAATGTGTTTTCATGAACAAATTTACGACTGTAATAAGGCATTACCACTGCAGCGTTTAAACCGGCCTCGTTCTGGTATTTAGGCAGCGCGCCAACAACATCGGCAAGCCCCCCCACTTTGGCAACGGGATAACATTCAGCACTCAGGTGAAAAATTCTCATTTGGGTTTATATTAGGGTTAAGATACTAAACATTTCACCAAATGAACAAACGCATAATTTGAAAAATGTGTCCGAAAATGTGATATTATTTAATAAATATTGCTTGTTGCTTACAATTTCGGTATTAATATGATTAATGCAGATATGCTTATTCTGAAAATGGTAAGGAGGTACACTCATCAATTTGTCCCTTAAAACTAGCCGAAGTAAATTAAGCGGGGTGAAAGAAGATTTTGTTAGGTGGGTAATGGGAAATTTCAGGGCGTTGCCTGCGGCCAGGCTTTCCAGTTATACTGCAAGGCTTTAGTCACGGGCCGGTATCCGCTGCAATCTAACGCGGAGAATTTGTAGCTTGTCATGTGAGCTCGTCGAATCATTAGCATATAGCATAAGTCTTCGACAAGCTCAGACTGACATATTCTCAAGTTTGGCTAAAGCCAACGGCAATAAATATTGTATACAAAAAAGTAGAAGTTCATTGCCGTCCCATTTTTATGGGACGGATACCAAGCGCACAATTGGCTTTAGCCTAACTTCAATTTTGACTAAAGCCAACGGAAATAAATAAAGACATTATTGTTAATGCGCTTCCAGCCAGTTTAAACCCGTACCTATCTCTACCATGATAGGCACTTCGGTTTTAATAGCATTTTTCATGTTATCCAGTATAATAGGCTTTACAATCTCTATCTCATGGTTAGGCACATCAAACACCAACTCATCATGCACCTGCATGGTCATGCGGGCATCCAGCTTAAGGGCTTTAAACTCGCGATGAATGTTTATCATGGCTATTTTGATCATGTCTGCAGCAGAGCCCTGTATTGGTGCATTAATAGCATTTCGTTCGGCAAAGCCGCGCACGGTTTGGTTGGCAGAATTAATATCGCGCAGATACCTGCGCCTACCCATCAGCGTGCATACATAACCGTTCTCGCGGGCAAAGTTCATAGTATCGGCCATGTATTGTTTAATGCCGGGGTATTGGGCAAAATAGCTTTCAATTATTTCGGCAGCCTCTTTACGGGGGATACCCAAGTTTTGTGATAACCCAAATGCCGACTGCCCATAAATAATACCAAAGTTTACCGCCTTGGCATTACGGCGTTGGGTGCTGTCCACCTCATTTAAACCTATGCCATACACTTTGGCAGCCGTAGCGGTATGGATATCTATATTATCTGTAAATGCCTGCCTCATATTCACATCTTTGCTTATTTCAGCTATAATGCGCAGCTCTATCTGTGAATAATCTGCAGATACTATGCTGTGGCCTGCATCTCTGGGAATAAACGCTTTCCTTACCTCGCGGCCACGTTCAGTACGGATTGGTATATTTTGCAGGTTGGGGTTATTAGAACTTAACCTACCCGTTGCCGCTACTGCCTGGTTATAGCTGGTATGCACACGGCCGGTTTTAGGGTTCACCATAGTTGGCAAAGCATCTACATAGGTAGATTTTAATTTTTGCAGTTGCCTAAAATCCAGTATATCTCTTACAATATCGCTTTTAGCAGCCAACGACAATAACACGTCCTCGCCAGTTTGGTATTGGCCGGTTTTTGTTTTTTTAGCTTTAGGATCAAGCAGTAATTTCTCAAACAATACCTCGCCTAACTGCTTTGGCGACGCAATATTAAACCTCACCCCAGCCTTCTCAAAAACGGTTTTTTCCAGCTTGGCTATGTCTGTTTCCAATAGTTTGGAAAACTCTCTTAAAGTATCATGGTCTATCTTTACACCTTCGTGCTCAATATCGGCCAGTACGTATATCAGTGGGTTCTCTATCTCATGCAGCAGTTTTTCGGCTTCAACCTCTTTAATCTTTGGCTCAAAAATAGTTTTTAGCTGT
The DNA here is from genome assembly GCA_028288315.1 of Mucilaginibacter sp. Taxonomy (GTDB): domain Bacteria; phylum Bacteroidota; class Bacteroidia; order Sphingobacteriales; family Sphingobacteriaceae; genus Mucilaginibacter. The sequence continues at coordinate 5,742 of JAQBNY010000137.1, read as the reverse complement.
AACGTAACATCGGCATCTTCGGCGGCGTAGTCTTTTATTTTCTCAATTTCAACATCGCGCATGTTGCCCTGGTTCTTGCCTTTAGGACCAATAAGCTCTGTTATAGAAACCGGTTTATAGCTCAGGTAATTTTCTGACAGGATATCCATATTATGGCGGGTATCCGGGTCTATTATGTAATGCGCCATCATGGTATCAAACAGGTCGCCTTTCATTTCCACATCATACCATTTCAGCATCAATATGTCAAATTTTAGGTTTTGCCCTATTTTGCCGATAGTGGCATCTTCAAACACAGGTTTAAACTCGGCTACTATTTTAATTATCTCCTGCTCATCTAAGGGTACAGGTACATACCATGCCTGGAAGTGCTTTACTGCGAACGACAAGCCCACCAATTCGCAATGGTTAGCATCGGTACCGGTTGTTTCGGTATCAAAGCAAAAGCTTTTTTGTTGTTTTAGGATATTGATGAGCTCGGCACGTTTTTCAAACGTATCAGCCAGTATGTATTCGTGCTCTACCGTATTAATATTCTTTATATCGACGGGGGTAGGCGCTTCGTAAATATCCTGTACATCAACTTCAAGGGTTGTACGGCCACCTGCAACCTCATTGCCAAACAGATCAGTTTGTACCGATATGGCACGGGTTTCGGTAATGCTAAAATCATCGCCAAATACACGGCGACCCAACGTACGGAATTCCAGCTCAGCAAAAAGCGGCTCCAGCAAATCTTTACTTGGCGCGCACATTTCCAATCCGGCCTCATCCAGTTCAACCGGAGACTCCAAATTGATAGTGGCCAGTCTTTTAGACATCAAGCCCTGTTCGGCAAATTGTTCTACATTTTCACGCAGTTTGCCTTTTAATTCGTGACTATGGGCAATTATCTCTTCTACTGATCCGTATTGCTTAATTAATTGTTTAGCGGTTTTTTCGCCAACACCGGGTATGCCGGGTATGCCATCAACAGCATCGCCCCAAAGTCCTAAAATATCAATTACCTGTTCCGGGCGCTCAACTTCCCATTTAGCAAGTACCTCCGGCACGCCCAATATCTCCATATCGTTTCCCATTCGGGCAGGTTTGTATATGCGGATGTTTTCTGATACCAGTTGCGCAAAATCCTTATCGGGTGTCATGCAGTAAACCTGGTAACCTTTGGCTTCGGCTTTTTTGGCAAGTGTCCCTATAATATCATCGGCCTCATAACCATCTGATGTGATCAGCGGAATATTAAAACCCAGTACTACTTTAAATATATAAGGTAAAGCTTTTGAAAGATCCTCGGGCATGGTTTCACGGTGCGCCTTATATTTTTCATATTCGGTATGGCGTTCGGTTGGGGCATCCGTATCAAAAACCACGGCCATATGGGTAGGTTTCTCTTTACGCAAAACCTCCAGCAGGGTATTGGTAAACCCCATAACGGCCGAAGTATTTAGGCCCCCCGAAGTAAAACGCGGGCTTTTACTTAAAGCAAAATGTGCCCGGTATATCAGGGCCATACCATCCAATAGAAAAAGCTTCTTCATAATTATAATTACACCGATTGGTAATGATTTCAAAAATACAATTTATGTTAGTCTATCCGCAGCTAAATTGTTTTATTCGGTTGGCATTATATAATTGCCCTTGCTTTACTTAAATGCTGATTAGTTAGGCTTTAGCCATTCTCATTTATTCTTTTTATCCGTTGGCTGAAGCCAACGGATAAAAAGAATTTAGAAATATCGGTTCAAAAATTTATTGCCGTCCTATTTATGGGACGGATAAATAAGGGTATAAGTGGCTTTAGCCAAATTTAAACAATGCTAACAACCTTCATCGCATGGGTCAACGCTTCTTTATCTAAAATCACATTGCGGCGAATGATCGTTAACCATGCCTGTGGCCTGCATGTGGGCATAGCAAATAGTAGTACCAAAAAACTTAAAGCCCCGTTTTTTCATGTCTTTACTTATAGCATCAGATTCGGGTGTACTTACCTGCGGACCATTGTATGTAATAATAGGCTTGCCGTTGGGCATAAAGCTGTACAGGTAATTATTAAACGAGCCAAACTCTTTTTGTACCTCAATAAATAATTTAGCATTGCTAATGGCCGATGCAATTTTTAGCCTATTGCGGATAATGCCTTCATCCTGCATTAAGCGCGCCTGATCTTTCTCTGTAAAAGCCGCTACTTTCTCAACATCGAAATTGGCAAACGCTTTTTTATAATTATCGCGCCTGCGCAAAATGGTTATCCAGCTTAAACCAGCCTGTGCCGATTCAAGGGTTAAAAATTCAAACAACACTTTATCGTCATGCGTAACCTTACCCCATTCTTCGTCGTGGTATTTTGTATAAAGCGGGTCGGTTCCGCACCAGGGGCAGCGTTTTTTGCCGTCAGGGATGAGCGCAGGTTTCTCAGCAGTTTTTTTGGCCATGGTTAAATGTATTAATAATTATATAGGTACAAACTGCTTATTGTGCACTGCTTACTCCGTTCAGTTCATCCCAATACTCAACAGCCCTGCGGTAATGCGGTATAACTATAGAGCCGCCTACCAAATTGGCTATCATAAACACCTCGTTCATTTCGGCATGCTGTACGCCTGCTTCGTAGCATTTGCCCAAATGGTATTTAATGCAGTCATCGCAACGCAGCACCATTGATGCTACCAGGCCCAGCATTTCTTTGGTTTTAACATCTAATGCACCATCGGCATAAGTGGTGGTATCCAGCGCGAAAAACCTTTTTATATTGGTATTGGCCGTTTCCATTATCCTGTCGTTCATTTTTGTACGATAAGCTTCAAAGTCATTTATTAATTGTCCCATGAGAGAGGTAATTAGTGTTTTACTGATTTTGTGAATTAGTGATTATTGAATTCTAATTTTAGAAATTAAAGGTATAAATGTTTTATTTTTATCAGCCCGATTTATAATAAATTACCACATAATTAAACACCCTATGGAAAGCCTATCGCCCAATATATTTGTTACAGACATGAACGCTACAATAGCATTTTATAAAATGTTAGGCTTTGATTTAGCCATGAGCGTTCCTGAAGAAGGGCCCGATTTGGTTTGGGCAATGATGCTTAAAGGTAACGTTTCGTTCATGTTTCAAACGTTTGACAGCCTTGCTAATGAATTCCCGGAAATTAGCCGTACCGATGGTGCATCACTTTTACTGTATATTAAACTAAAAGGTATTCGTGCTTTTTTTGAGGATATTAAAGACAAAGTGACCGTACTTAAAGGATTGGAAAAAACCTTTTATGGTGCAACTGAATTTTCTATTCTGGATATTAACAACTACGTTTTAACGTTTGCCGAAGACGAATAAATATGATAACGTTTAAGCGTTTAGATCATTTTCATATTTGCGTGCCGCCCAATCAACTGGAAGAGGCCAGAGACTTTTATACTAAAATTATAGGTCTGGAACAGATAGAAAGGCCCCATCATTTATTTTCATCTGCAGGTTACTGGTTTAATATTGGTAACGTGCAGCTACATATTGGCGTGGAAGAAGCTTTGCCCCGGACTATCCGCCATTCCGCTTTAGAAATTATTGACATTGATACTGCCTTAAAACATTTACAGGACAACGGAATTGAAATACTGGATGAGCCTGTAATTCCCGGCCGTAAGCGGTTTGCTTTTATAGATCCATTTGGCAACAGGATGGAATTGCTGCAAATTGTTTAAAAATTGTTAAAGCAACTCGGCTGAGGGGTTCCAAAACAATTCTTTAAAATTTTGTATCTGGTTATCTTTTACATGAATGCCCTCACTTTCTAAAAGTTGTTCCATGGTATCGCCGCCGAAATGAAACTTACCACTTAGCAGTCCGTTGCGGTTAACTACACGGTGTGCCGGTACAGGCGGCTGGGCAGTTCCGCTGGCACCCATGGCATAACCTACCACTCGTGATGAGCCCTTTGTACCCAAATATTCGGCAATAGCACCATATGATGTTATCCGGCCTTTAGGTATGAGCCTAACTACCTGGTAAACCTCATCATAAAAGTTGCTGTTAGCCATATTCGTTAAAACGAGAATTTTATATAATTGATGTTCTTATTATGTAGTAAATACTTTTTCTCGTAATATGTTTTTATAGATAATACATCATCCGCATATTCTGAATGATAAAGGTTCTCCGTTTTTACATGGAGGTTTAAATCCAGTTCGGCTACCTTCTCTGCAGTGTAAGCATAAAACCCGTCATTATCCGTCTTGAGGTTAATGTATCCGCCCGGCCTCAATATCTGGCGATACATGTTCAGAAACCTATCTGATGTTAAACGCTTTTTTTCGCGGCTCAGTTGCGGTTGCGGATCAGGAAAGGTGATCCAAATTTCGTCTACCTCATTTTCGTTAAAATATTCAATTATATTCTCTATCTGAATTCGTAAAAAAGCTACGTTATTTACCCCATCTTCTAAAGCTGTTTTAGCGCCGCGCCAAATGCGGTTACCCTTATAATCAACCCCGATAAAGTTTTTTTCAGGAAACATTTGAGCAAGATTTACGGTATACTCGCCTTTACCACATGCCAGTTCAACCACTACAGGGTTATTATTTTTAAAAAAATCGGCGGCCCACTTACCTTTTAGGGGCTTACCACTATCCATCTGAAAAACGTTGCTAAAAGTATCTATCTCTGCAAAGCGCCTTAATTTGTCTTTTCCCACGGTTCTGAATAAAATGCGAAAATAACAAAATTTTAACCACAGCGTCAATGAGTTAAAACCACAAAAAAAGGATGAGCTATATAGCCCATCCCTTTAAGATCGTGTTTCACAACAGGATCAAAGCTTATCCAGAGTATGCGCCTTCACTCTCTTTGTGAATTTCGCCCTCTTTATAGTATTTACTGTAAGCGGGTATAATCTCTTTATCATCTTTCTTTTTGGTGATTTTATTGAAAAGCCCTTTTGCCTTGCTCCAGAGACCACCTACCGCGTCTTCACTAATATAATGCGACGCTTTTTGCGATAGTATACCAACCAATGTTTTTACCAAAAAGTTAGAGTGTTTGAATATTGTTTTATTCAATGTTAATGGTAATGCTATTCTTGAAATTAATCCCAAAAAGTCCTGGTCAAAAAAACCTGCGCTTTTAACACCATCAACTGTTGGTGATTTTGGGAATATGGACAACATTGTTGAAAATATTGCCGACGGACTACTAAACCGGGCCTTTAATGCCACAGACTGGTCAAGTTCAAGGTTTTTTAACCTGGCTATTTCAACCTTCAAATCATGCACGTTTCTTATCGGGGTCTCCATAATTTTAGCTAAAAATCTTTCTGATCAAAATGTTAACAATTGGCCTCTCTATTGGTTTTTTTGCAAGCATTAAAACTACACCTATAAGCAGGTAAATTAATGCTACAGAACCAAACCCTTTCCAATAAGAGCCAAAACAATCAGCCAGGAATAGGGCCAAAGTAAAGCTTGCAAATAAGAAGGTTAGCACTAAACTTATAATTACTATAAGGTCTACAATAATGGTTGCAATTACAGTAGAACTGCGATCTACAACCTCTAACTTTACAAGTTTCAGGCGTGTTTCCACGTACTCATGTACCTGGTCAATAATTGGGCGTACTGTTTCTTTCTTTGGTTCCATACAAGGCAATAATATACCGGGTCTTTATTAATCCGCTACAATAAATTTTTATGCGTGTTCCAGGTCGTCCTGATATTCATCTTCAGCACCCTTTACTTTACTTTTAA
>JAQBNY010000127.1 GCA_028288315.1 Mucilaginibacter sp. | reverse complement strand
CTGTTATATCAGGTGGTACATCTTTACAAAACGAGTTTAGCTTTGTATCTTATTTTGCAAGGGCCAACTATGCGTTTAAAGGCAAATACCTGTTAGCGGCAAGTGCCAGAACAGATGCATCATCAAGGTTTGGCGCTAACAACCGATATGGTTTTTTCCCGTCTGGATCAGTAGGATGGATATTGAGCAACGAAGAGTTTCTTAAAAATTCACAAACGTTAAGCAATTTAAAACTTAAAGCAAGCTATGGTTTAACAGGTAACGCCGAAACCGGCAATTATGCGGCACTGGGTTTGTTCTCAGGTGATGCAGGTTACAATGGCTCAGCAGGTCAGCGTTATTCTCAAATAGCTAACCCTAACCTTAAATGGGAAACTACAGCACAGTTTGATGTTGGTGCTGAGTTTGGGTTTTTTAATAACCGCCTATCTGGCGAGTTTGACTATTATCGCAAAAACACACGCGACCTTTTGTTAAACGTAAACATACCAGGTACTTTAGGTGTATCAACCCAAACCCAAAATTTGGGTAAATTGTACAACCAGGGTTTTGAGCTAAGCTTATCGGCAGATATTTTGGTGGGCAAATTTAAATGGACATCAAGCATAAACGGAGCATATAATAAAAACGTTGTTACTTTTATAAACGGACAAATATTAGGTACTAATGATATGAACCGTGTTATTGAAGGGCAGCCTATTGGTGTGTTTTACGGCCGTGAATACGCAGGTGTTGACCCAGCAAATGGCGATGCATTGTATTATGTAAATACAAAAGATGCCAGCGGTAATCTAAACAGAACCACAACCAATGATTATAACGTAGCCCAAAACGTGGTATTAGGTAACCCTACTCCAAAATATACCGGCGGTTTTACCAATACATTCTCATACCATGGGTTTGACCTTTCTGTTACCATGCAAGGTGCAGCCGGCAATAAAATATTTGCAGGTGGCGGCCAGTACATGAGTGCAAACGCAAGTAATGGTTTTGATAACCAAACTGTAGACCAAATGAGCTATTGGGACAAACCGGGCGATATTACCAATGTGCCGGAGCCTCGTTTGTTTTATGCCAATGGTACAAATGCGTCAAGCCGTTATTTATCATCAGGTTCATACATAAGGTGTAAAACAGTTGCGTTTGGTTACAATATCCCTAAAAGCGTATTGGCTAAAGTTAAACTGGAACGTGCAAGAGTGTTTATGAATGCTTATAACTTGTTTTTAATAACCAAGTATAAAGGATGGGATCCGGAAGTAAATGCTGATTACCAGGCGAGCAATATTAACTTGGGTGTTGATTTTTACTCGGCCCCGCAGCCTCGCACTATTACTTTTGGAGTGAACATAGGATTATAATTATTAAAAATTATAGCAATGAAAAAATTTAGATTAATATATATAACCGCTATATGCACCGCATTTATTTTATCTGCGTGTAATAAGCAACTGGAGCTGAAACCTTTTGAACAAATTGAACAGGATCAGGCCATATTAACAGCAAGAGATTTAGACATAACACTAACAGGTGCCTATAACCGTATGGGATTACAAGACCTGTATGGTGGCGGGATACATTTATATGCTGATTTGTTAGCTACACAAAATGTTATAAGGTGGCAGGGAACTTATCAGGAACTAACACAAATTGTTGGGCAAACTATCCCTAACGATAATTTCTTTATAACCAGTTTATGGCTGGATGCTTACCAGGCTATAAACCAAACCAATTACGTTTTGGCTAACATTGATAAGGCAAATGCAAGCAATAAAAATGATATTTTGGGGCAGGCAAAGTTTTTACGTGGCCTTGTTTATTTTGATTTGGTAAGGCTTTTTGGCAAATCATATAATGATGGGAGCCCAACTACTAACCTGGGTGTACCTATTGTTTTAACACCGACTAAAGCGGTAGATGCCTCATCACAGGTAGCGCGTGCTACTGTAGAACAAGTATATCAGCAAGCAATTAGCGACTTAAAAGATGCTGAAACTAATTTAGCTAACCCGCAACCGGCTTCGGCTATTTTGGCGAGACTTTATTTGCAAAAGGGCGATTTTCCTAATGCCCTGGCTGAAGCAAATAAAGTAATACAATCAGGCAAATACAGGTTAATGGATACATATGCTGAGGAGTTCCCGATTGCTAACCAGGCCCATGTTGATAATACAGCAGAAGATATATTTGCTTTACAGGTTACAACACAGCAGGGTACTAATTACCTTAACACCTTTTATGCATCGCCAGATAATGCCGGGCGTGGTGACATTATTATCAAGGATCCTTTTATTGCAACATTTGAAAGTGGTGACGAGCGGTTAGCACTTTATAACCCGGATACAGATGGTATTTTACGTGTTGATAAGTTTGATAATCAATATGGTAACGTGCGTGTAGTGCGTTTGGCAGAAATGTATTTGATACGTGCCGAAGCAAATGTACAGTTGGCTTCAAGCACAGGTGCAGCACCTATAAGTGATCTGAACCTTATCAGGAGCCGTGCCGGGTTAACCAGCCTTGCAGTGCCGATTACTAAAACAGCATTTTTAGATGCTATTTATACCGAAAGAAGGCATGAGCTGGCATTTGAAGGTGGGTTTTTCCTTCACGATGCAAAACGTTTAAGCCAACCTGTGGGTGCATTGCCATCTAATTCGCCAAAATTGGTGTTCCCTATACCATTACGCGAAATTAATGCTAATCCTAAGCTGATACAAAACGAAGGGTATTAAGAATAAAAAGTTCTTATATAAGAAAACCCCAAAGCTCAAGCTTTGGGGTTTTCTTTTTTGATGATATTTATTTCAATTCTCCTAATTTCATTAACGCGTAAAATAATCCAGTACAATGCAGGGCTTGAGCTATTTTGTTATCGGCTAATAATTGTTTTACTTCGGCAATACTGTATTCCTCAACAACAAGTTGTTCGTGTTCGTCCAGTTTTTGCTCCTGTACCTTTTTGCCGCCTTTAGCCAGGTAACAATAGGTTTTATTATTAGCAGTAGACGGATTGGCGTATACCGTACTTATAAGTTCTACCTCATTAAACTGGTAGCCTGTTTCCTCCAGTAGCTCGCGGCGCATGCCTGCTTCAGGGTGTTCGTCATCTTCAATAACACCGCCGGGTATCTCCAATGAAACAATGCCGGCAGCATGCCTGTACTGCCTAACCATAATTATTTTGTTATCCTCGGTTAATGCAACAGCATTTGCCCAGTTTGGATATTCCAATACATAGTATTGGTCTACTATGGTGCCATCAGGCATTTCGCATTTATCGCTCCGTAAAGTTGCCCAGGGGCCCTTATGTATATATTCTGATGAACAGGTTTTCCAGTTAAGTTCGCTCATAATTTGTATTAAAGAAACTGTAGATAGCTTTTCTTTTGTTTAAATTTTCAAAAGATTCAAAATGATGCTGTGTTTCCAGCAGATCAAAAATAATCATTACTTTTTTAAGGATGGAGGCCGTGTCTTCATTTGCTTCAAAGGGTTCGGCAAACATATATAGCATTTGGCCTAGTGCATTCAACTTCTCAGAGCTATAATTTGCCTTTTTTAACGCATCAGTAAATTCCGCATCGGGCAGGTTTAGTAAACTTTCAAGCTCTGTGCTATATTCATCCTGTAAGGTACTGTTAAAGTATTGCAGATAATCTTCTTCCTTACCCTCAACTTTAAGGCCCATAAGCCTGGCTAAAATTAAAGCAAGCTTACGGGCCTCATTAAGTATATAATCGCGCTGTTGCATGTTTGTATAAGCTTTTTGCTAAACTACCAGCTGCCTGATGAGCCACCGCCGCCGCTACTGCCGCCACCAAAGCCGCCCCAGCCACCGCCTCCACCTCCACCAGAGAAACCTCCCCAGTCGCCGTCGCTGCTTCTGCCGCCACCGCCAAGCATATTGCCTGCCAGTAACCACCAGAAAGGATTGGCGCCGCCACGGCTGCCAATAATTTGCCTGCCACCGCCGCCACCGCCACGGTTGCGGAATATCATGATGAGCACAACTACAACAATAATTACAATAAAGCCTATAGGGCTGCCATCTTTGCGGTTGCTTCTGTTTGCTTTTTTACCTGCAGATTTGTATTCGCCTTTGGTATATTTAATAATGTCATCAGTGGCTGCATCTAATCCGCCATAATAATCATTCTCCCTAAAGCGGGGCTTCATATCATTTTGGATAATTTGTTGCGTAACAATATCAGGTAAGGCGCCTTCCATTCCATAACCTGTTTGTATAGACATTTTGCGGTCGGCAAGTGCTACCAGCACTAATACTCCGTTGTTTTTGTCTTTTTGCCCTATACCCCATTTACGGATAAGGCCGTTACCATATTCAATAATGTCATAATCACCAACCGATTTGATGAGCACAACCGCTATTTGGTTGGAAGTAGAATCTTCAAAAGCTTTAATTTTTGCATCAAGCTTTTGTTTATCGGCCTCTGTTAAGGTATTGGTAAAATCGGCTACCGGACTATTGGTTGGCCTCTCGGGATATTCCTGTGAAAACGCCTGGGCAAAGCATAGCAATAAGCCAAGGCACAATATGAGTTTTTTAAACATTTTAGTTTTATTGGCCATCCATAAAGGCAATATCATCAGACAATTCGTTCTTGTCATCAAGTAGGTATGGGAAATATTTTTTTAGCTGCTCGCCGGCGTGTTGTATGCCGGTTACTATACCATCAACCAAATTGCCATGTTTTAAGTGGTTAAGCATGTCATTTTTGGTGTTGTCCCAAAAATCAGCCGGAACCACTTTGTTTATACCTACATCGCCTATAATAGCAAACTTACGATCAACAGTGGCTACATAAATAAGCACGCCGTTACGCAGTTTGGTTTTGTGCATCTCCAGCTGAGTAAAATACTTTACAGCACGGTCAAGCGCTTCATCGCTGCAGGTTTTTTCAATGCAAATCCGCACCTCGCCTGATGTGTTTTTCTCGGCCTCGGCCACCGCCTTTTGTATGCGCTGCTGCTCCTCTTCGGTAAATACTGCCATTTGTTTTAATTGTTGATTGAATGAGTTAGTGATTGAAAAAGTAGAGTAATGAATTATGAAATGAAGATTTAACCCTCCAATTACTAATTCACTAACTCATAATTCACTAATTAGAATGCAACCTTAGGCGCTTTGTCAGAACCTGCTTCAGACTGGAAATAACCTTTTTCGGTAAAGCCGAACATTTTTGCAGTAATATTAGCCGGGAATGAACGGATCTTGCTGTTATAATCCTGCACTGCTATGTTAAAATCACGGCGCGCTACAGATATGCGGTTCTCTGTACCTTCTAACTGCACCTGTAACCCCCTAAAAGCATCGTTAGCCCTTAAAGTTGGATAGTTTTCTGATGCTACCAATAATCTGCCCAAAGCAGTACTTAACTGGCCTTGTG
>JAQBNY010000121.1 GCA_028288315.1 Mucilaginibacter sp. | reverse complement strand
AAAAACTAAACGATCTGCTATCGCGCATTATCGGGTTAGAGGGGTTCCGGGTGTTACAAGCCTATACCGGCAAGGATGGCCTGAAGTTGCTTGAGCAGGAAGATGTACTGGTAGTTTTAAGCGATGTAAAATTACCTGATGTAAACGGTATAGATCTTGTAAAAACAATAAAAGTTAAAAAACCATATGTAGAAGTAATTAACCTTACCGCATACGGCACCATTAGCGATGGTGTTAAATCCATTAAAAACGGCGCCTTCAATTACATTATTAAAGGCGACGATAATGATAAAATAATTCCCTTGCTTAACAAGGCGGTTGAAAAAGCGCAACTACAGCTAATTGCTTTTAATGCTGATAAAAAAACAAGCAGCAAAGCTAATTTCACACAAATCATAGGGAAATCACAGCAAATTATGGATGCTGTAAACCTGGCGCGCAGGGTGGCAGCATCTGATACCACTGTTTTACTATTGGGTGAAACCGGTACCGGCAAGGAGGTGTTTGCATCGGCAATACATTATGAAAGCCAGCGCAGGCAAATGCCCTTTGTGGCTATTAATTGCAGCAGTTTTACCGGTGAGCTGCTGGAAAGCGAATTGTTTGGTTACAAAGCAGGTGCCTTTACCGGAGCTGTGAAAGATAAAAAAGGATTATTTGAAGAAGCACACCACGGCAGCATATTCTTAGATGAGATAGGCGAAATGAGCCTCGAGCTACAGGCCAAACTATTACGTGTGCTGGAAAGTAAAACCTTCATAAAACTGGGCGATACACAAACCACCAAGGTGAACATCCGTATTATGGCGGCTACAAACCGTAATCTTCAAAAGGATGCCGAAGAAGGAAGGTTCAGGCTGGATCTGTTTTACCGTTTATCAGTATTTACTATCTCCCTCCCATCATTAAATGAGCGTAAAGATGATATTGAACTTCTGGCTAAATATTATCTTAAATTCTTTGCAGATAAAGCCGGTAAACCTGTTAACATGACCGATGAGTTTTTAAACTTACTTAAGCGGCATCAATGGAAAGGCAATATCCGCGAATTGAAAAATGTAATGGAACGTGCAGTAATATTAGCTGATGATACCCTAACCCCGGATACTTTACCACTACAGTTTAACAACCAAAATATTGACAGCAACGCTTTTGATCTGCAAAGCATTGAAAAGCAACATATAAGCAAAGTGCTTAACTATACCAAAGGTAATAAAACAGAAGCTGCACGGTTATTGGGGATTGGGTTAAGTACACTTTACCGTAAAATAGACGAATTTGGCTTGTAATTTCGTGGTTTTTTAATCAATTAAAAATACCGGGCAGCCATCTTTTCATATTGGCAATTAACCATTCCATTTTGGATGGTTTTTTTGTTTCAGCATTATGATACTTAAGTGTTGTTTCATTTTAATTGACTAATTAACAATCAGTTATATTGAATATCAAAAAACTGGCATCTGCATTGGCTACTAATCAAGGGTGACAACCATTTTGTGTTGGCAAACAGCAGAAAAATGTTTTAATAAACGATCATGAAAGTAAGAACAAAACTCCGGCTGGGATTCGGCTTTTTATTTGTAGTGGTGCTATTTTTTGGCGCTACATCCTTGTTTTATATCCGCGATATATCTGAAAATGCTAAAACCATTCTCAAAAACAACTATGAATCGTTAAGCTTTGCACGCGATATGCGTACAGTTTTAGATGACAATGATTTGCCGCTTAGTACTTTAGCCACTACAAAATTTAACAACTACCTTTTAAAGCAGGAACATAATATAACTGAACCGGGCGAAAAAGAAATTACCAAAAACCTGCGCAGTACTTTTGAATTATTTAAAAGTTCAAAACAAAACGCTGTAAACCCACAATTTGTAAGAGATATAAGGCATAATCTTCGCGAAATAGAAAGATTAAACATGCATGCCATTGTACGTAAAAATGATAATGCCCGTGCATCTGTGAATAGGGCTACACTATTTTTGGGTTTGGTGGGCAGCTTTACTTTTTTAGTGTTGTTTAGCTTTAGTGTAAATTTTCCTGGCTTTATTGCTAACCCGCTGCGTGCATTGCTGGAGGGTATCCGTGAGATTGGAGAAAAAAACTACAACAAGCGACTTCATTTTGAGCAAAACGATGAATTTGCCGAAGTGGCAAGTGCTTTTAACCAAATGGCTACACGCTTAAACGATTGGGAGAATAGCAATCTGGCTACCGTTATATCTGAAAAACGACGCATTGAAACAATAATTGAGCAAATGCAGGATGCCATCATCGGTATAAATGAAAAGGAAGAGGTGCTTTTTATGAACGATGCCGCTCGTAAAATTTTAAATATTACAGATAATAAAGTGATAGGCCAAAATACCAATCAACTAATAAAAAGTAATGATCTGTTTAAATCTATTCTAAAAGATGATACTACCATTAAACCCTATAAAATAGTATTGGATGGCCGGGAAGCATACTTCCAGATGCAAAGCAGCAGTATAGTAGTGCCAAAAATGGGCCAAACAAAGGGCGTGCTTCAAGTGGCAAATCAATCTGCCGGCAAAGTATATATTCTTAAAAACATTACCGAATTTCAGGAACGGGATGAGGCTAAAACCAACTTTATAGCTACCATATCCCATGAACTAAGAACGCCTATTGCATCAATAAAGATGAGTTTAAAATTACTGAATGACGAGCGTATAGGCACCATTAATCAAGAGCAGGAGCAATTAATTAACCACATTAAAGATGATAATGACCGCTTGCTTAAAATAACCAGCGAACTGCTTGAATTATCTCAAATAGAAACAGGCAATATACAGCTCAACTTTGTACCGGTAAACCCAATGCAAATAGTTGATTATGCCATAGGTTCTGTCCAATTCCTGGCAGATCAAAAACAAGTTAAACTGGAGATTTTAAAAGGTGAAAATTTGCCAGATATACATGTTGATATAGAAAAAACTGCCTGGGTGCTGGTTAATTTCCTATCCAACGCGTTACGTTACAGCGCCGAAAAATCAAAAATCATTATACAGGTGTTAGCAAATAATGACCGGGTTGAATTTTCTGTTAGAGATTTTGGCAAAGGCATTGATGAAACTTATCAAAAACGCCTGTTTGACCGTTATTTTCAGGTACCAACAGATGGGCAGAATAAATCAGGCTCGGGCTTAGGTTTAGCTATTTCAAAAGATTTTATTAATGCCCAAGGTGGATATATTGGAGTTGAAAGTGAAATTGGAGTGGGTAGCCGCTTTTATTTTAGTGTACCGGTATAATTTGCTTTGGCAGTGTCTCAGTTTGAAATTTAATTTTCACTTGTAACCTCAACCCCATATCGTATTGCCGCTTCAAGTATATTAGTGTTTATATCTTTTAGATTATTGAACCTAATGCAATACCCGCTCACGCTCGCCTTGCCTAGTTCTTTTCCGTACGTTTGGGCTAAGTATGCCTTATCCTTGATACCAAGTATATAGATAGAGATTCCGGTTTTATTTGCACTCATACCAATCTGAAAAAACTCTCTGGTTTTTCCATCAGCATATTTCATGGTGTGAAATCCATATCCTATAGTTGGGTTACTAATAGTTTGATTTTCACTGTTTTTACCGTCTTCGAACCATAATTTACATTCTGGTAATACTTGAAGTGTGAGCATATGCAACTGTTGCATGTCACTACGTTTTGGTTCAGGTTGGCTATTAATATACTTTTTGATTTGTTCTTGTACGTTCATATGAAATATTGAGTTATGGGTTGCTCACTTTGCCTTTTCAAATCTCGCTTTATTTTTAGTCATACACTAATTCATTTCTTTTACTTTCCTGCGTAAGTACTTTCCTCTTTTCTTTGGTTCATCATTCAAATTTCAAACTGAGACACTACCTTTGCTTTAATATCAATTATCTCTTTTTGTAATTAATAAACAACGAAGTTTCTTCAATTTTATCTGCTAACTTTAAAGCGTGAAGATACTTATTGTAGAAGACGAGCCCGGTTTAAGGGAAAGCATTGAAACTTATTTTAATGAAGGTGATAGCGTATGTGAAATCGCCTATGACTTTACTTCGGCTTTAGCAAAGGTTAGCGTTTACCGTTATGATTGCATTATACTTGATCTTACCCTACCACAAGGCAACGGACTTGATATTATCAGGCATTTGAAAGCTAATCAATATAATGATGGAGTGCTGATAATATCTGCCAAGAATTCGTTAGATGACCGAATTATAGGTCTTGACCTTGGCGCCGATGATTACCTTACCAAACCCTTCCATCTTTCGGAATTAAAATCTCGCGTTACGGCAATTGTTAGGCGTAGATCTTTCAACGGAAATAGTACGCTTATATTTAATGAAATAAATATAGATCTGGCCGCTAAAATGGTTACTATTAATAAACAATCTGTTAAATTCACTCGTAAGGAATATTCGCTGCTTCTTTATTTTATTGCTAATAAGGGCAAAGTTGTATCAAAAAGTGCAATAGCTGAACATTTATGGGGAGATAGCATAGACATTGCAGACAACTTCGATTTCATTTATTCGCATATTAAAAACATTCGCAAAAAGCTGGTTGAGGCTGGTTCTAATGATTATATACAGGCTGCCTACGGCATGGGATATAAGTTTACTGATACATGAAACTGCTTAATAAATATCAACGTATTATTATAGCTGTAACCGTAATTTTCATGCTAATTACGGGCATCATTTATTACTACACCATCAGCAGAATTTTAACCAGCCAAATTGATGAAGACCTGATTCTGGAAGAAAATGAAGTTATTAACTACGTAAGCCTTAACCATCGCCTGCCCGAGGTTTATGAATCAAGCCACCAGCAAATATTTTTTACGCCCTTTGGTCATAAAAAAATAAAGCGCAGATTTTTAGATACCATTTATCAAATGAAGGGCACTCACCTTGAACCAGGCCGGGCGCTTATTACCTCTGTAAAAGTTTCGGGGCAGAATTACAGGATATTGGTTATTCAATCAAAATTACAAACCGAATATCTAATAAAAATTATCTTTCTGATAACCATAGGTGTAATTGTTATACTCCTGGCTGTGTTAATGATTTTGAACAGGGTAATATTAAAGAGTATCTGGCAGCCATTTTATAAGTTACTTTTCCAGCTGAAAGAGTTTAGCCTGGCTAACCAAACTAATATTGAAAGTATTCCATCTAAAATTGATGAATTTATAGAATTAGACAATGCCATGCTCACCATGGCTTACAGGGTAAAAAATGATTACCAAAACTTAAAAGCCTTTACAGAAAATGCCTCTCATGAATTAATGACGCCTATTTCTATTATCAATTCAAAACTGGATACCTTAGTGCAAACAGATGAATTTACCGATAAACAAAGCAAGTTGCTGAATGATTTATATGGTACAGTAACGCGGTTAACCCGGCTTAATAAATCTATGTTGCTTCTTGCTAAGATAGAAAATGGATTGATCACGGATGATAATCAAGAGGTTGATATTAAAAAGATGATAAAGGAATGTTTATATCAGCACGAAGAGATGATACATCAGCTCAATATAAACTTACAAACAGATTTTCAGGATAAGCGGGTTAAGGCAAGTAAATTACTTATGGAGGTATTGCTCAATAATCTAATAAGCAATGCTATCAGGCATAATCATTCAAATGGTGAGATAAAAATTGTATTAGATACCAAACAACTTAACATAAGCAATACCGGAACCGGAACCTTTAATTTTGAGCAGGTGTTAAAAAGATTTCATAAATCGGATGGGTCTGAAGGTATTGGCTTGGGGCTAACCTTATGTAAGCAAATATGTGATAATTATGGCTTTAAACTAAATTATTCGCTACATAAAAACACACACACGTTTGCCGTATCATTTGAATAAATGCAAACACAATAAGCAGACTTTGCCGCTTATTGTGTTACCAGTTATTATGCCGGGGTGTCTTATCGCAATTATATTTCAATAAGGCATCATATTAAAATTGCATTGCAAACTGCAATCCTAAAGCTCCATTTTGATAAGTAGGCAACAGAATAGAACTGCGGCGGCTTTGTTGCTTTTTTAACTCCTGAGGCATATCCTTGTTTTTCTCCTTTTCACGGCCTGCTTTAAAAAGCCTGTTGCGGATATAGGGATAAAGTAAATAAGCAGCCTTGGTAGATAATATACCCAAACCAGCACCGGCTATAACATCGCTAAACCAATGGTCGCGGTTATACATGCGTAAAACACCGGTAGCTGTAGCAAAACCGTAACCAA
>JAQBNY010000113.1 GCA_028288315.1 Mucilaginibacter sp. | reverse complement strand
AGCGACCTGATACGTTTACAATGCGCATTTGTTGATACACCTGAGGTTGAAAAAATATCCGACTTTATTGGCAACCAACGCGGCTACCCTACCGCCATGTTCCTGCCGGAGTATGTGGGTGAAGGTGAAGCAAGCAGCAGCGCCAAAGATTTTGATCCTGATGACCGCGACCCGATGTTTGAAGATGCTGCCCGTTTAATCGTATTGCATCAGCAAGGTTCAACCTCGCTCATTCAGCGTAAAATGAAATTGGGCTATAACCGTGCGGGCCGTATTATTGATCAACTGGAGGCGGCAGGTATTGTTGGCCCATTTGAAGGCAGCAAGGCCCGCGACGTGCTTTACCCTGACGAGTACAGTCTTGAGCGCCATCTGGAAACCCTGCAAAAACCCCGCGATTAAACTTATTAAAGTGAAATTGCTCTAAACTATTACAAGCCACAATAGTTTAGTTGCTTGAGGGCTTAAAATATCTAAATATGAAGAAATTATCTCTATTAATACTTACATCAGCGTTAGCCATTACAAGTGCTTTTGCTCAAAAAGACGCTGATGCCAAGGTTATTTTAAATAAGCTGAGCAAGCAATACCGTAGCTATGATGCCATAAAAACCGATTTCAATTTAACAATTGATAACCAGCAGGCAGGCATCCAAGAAAAACAAACAGGCACTTTAATAGCCCGGTCAAAAAATAATAAATACAAAGTAACTTTATATTCTACGGCCCAGGCAAAACCAACGGTAGCCCAGGAAATTATAAGCGATGGTAAAAGCCAGTGGACCTTCTTAAAAGATGCTAACGAAGTACAGCTAAGCGACGCAGACAATAGCGAAGAAGGCTTTAATCCGGCGCAGATATTTACCATGTATGAAAAGGGATACAAATACCTGTACACCGGTCAGCAGAAAATTGCAGGCAAAGTTTATCAGGTGGTTGACCTTAGCCCCGAAGACAGTAAGAAAAGTTTTTTTAAAGTGAGGCTGATGATTGATAAGGTAAAGAACCAGCTATACAGCGCCCAGATATTTGATAAGAACGGCAGCAGGTATCAATATACACTACGCACTTTTACGCCCAACTTTAAAGTTCCGGAAACAACCTTTGCTTTTAATAAAAAATTGTACCCTGGCGTAGAGGTTGTGGATCTGCGGTAGAAGCCAGAGGAAATTCATATAGAGAGGCGATGAGTTTTAACTTATCGCCTTTTTATTTATTGCAACAATTACCGACATTTATTACGGCCGATTGAAATGCCACAAAGCAACCTCTATGCAATTGCCAACGTTACTATTAAAACTTATACCTTATAATATATGTTGTTAAATGTGCTAAGAATATATTATGCAGGCCGAGGAAATTGAGCGCTTAATTAAGATAAGTAAGGAAAGGCCTCTTATGCCCGAAACTTATGTACCTTGGCATGAAACGCCCGCTGCTGATGACTTGTATCTGCCCGAAGTTCTTACCTCTTTACAAGGCCTGCCTGTTTATGACACATTAACACAGCAACAAAAAATAGACCTGGGCCGCCACGAGGTTGTACAGGTGTTGTATTCTTATGGCTGGGGCGAGGCGTTGTTTTGTGTATTCATGTCGAAGTTTATTCTTGATCTCCCGCCCGATAGTCCTGAACACCGTTTTTTGATAAGGGAGATAATTGAAGAATACCGCCACCAGGAAATGTTTGCTCAAACTATCACCCTATTGCAGGGCGAGCCACTTAAACAAACACCCATGCACAGATTTAGCGGACAGGTAACCACTAAATATCTTCCCGCCGATTACCTTTTTATGGGCAGCCTGTCTGTTGAGCTGATAACGGATTTGTATGGCAACCACGGTCGCCGGGCACCTGAAATTTATAGCGTTTTAAGAAAGGTATTCGAGCTGCACAACATTGAAGAAGGCAGGCATATCCATTTTACTAAAGGTTTACTGGAACAATACACAGCTAAAGCAGGCTATATTAAAAAGACGCTTTATAGCCTTGTGATACTAATGAACATTTACTTTGTGCGTACTATGTACGTACGAAAAGAGATTTATGAACGCATTGGCATTCCAAACCCGGATGCTGTTTACAAGGAAGCCACCAAAAACTTCCGTAATAAATTTACCCAAAACTGCCTGGGCCTTATTATTGAATTTGTTGATAGCTGGGGCGGTTTCAACACAGCCACTCGCTGGGCATGGCGATTGCTGCTAAAGGCAAAAGTGTGATTCAAATAACCTGTCATCCTTCGCTATCGCGAAGGATGACAGGTGGTGTACATGGCGATAGATGCTTAACTCCGTTCAACAAACGGGTTTCGTTCTTACTCGTTTACCTTCACCCTTCGCTCCATTACTTCTCTCCAGGTAGTTAAAATAAAGCCTTTTTGTTTCAGGAACGCTCTTAAACGTGGATCAGTCATGGCAAGCAAGTCGCCTTTACGTTTTTTGCCGGTGTCAGATATCCGGTCAAAATTAGGCGATGGGTCGGTGCAGTGCATAATCACCATTGTTAGTCCCGGTGATAAGCGGCCTATGCTTTCAATATAATGATCGGTATAAAATTTCTGAATTTGTTCATCGGTCTTATGGTCAATATCGGGCATATTCCAGTCGTAGCTACTGTTATGCAAATCATCCAATACAGGTAATCCGCTTTTCCAAAGCATCTCTCCTATTTCCTTAGCTTTGCCTAATGCAGCAACTTCAGGTATAACCATTCCTTCTTTATATTTTCCTTGCTTTTTTAGTTCGGCTATGGTCGCGGCTTTTGCTTCGGCACGATAGAACAGGTCCTCACCACCGGGAAACATTACGGGTACTTTCTTCTCAATACCCAACTGGAGATATTTTTCCATAAAAACATCCTTAGCAAATAGCGTCCCCATGTGCGAATCCAAATGCGTTGGCACAAAGCCCATAGCAATCGCTCTATCATATTGCGCCCGAATCTCCCTATCTA
>JAQBNY010000095.1 GCA_028288315.1 Mucilaginibacter sp. | reverse complement strand
CAGATATAATTACCTGTTTTGCGCCTGCTGTTAAATGCTTTGCAGCGCCTTCTGCAGTTATGAACTTACCGGTTGCTTCAATTACCAGGTCAATATCCAGTTCTTTCCAGGGTAAGTTTTGCGGGTTAGTTTCCTGTAGGGTTATTATCTTTTGATTGTTGATGATAAGGCAATCATCCCCACTGCTAACAGTGCCTTTAAAACCCCGATGCACCGAATCATATTTAAAAAGATGGGCCAGTGTTTTTGTATCTGCCAAATCATTTATAGCTACTACTTGTATATTTGGTTTTGTAAGTATTGTTCTTAAAAAAATACGCCCAATACGGCCAAAGCCATTAATTGCAATTCTCATTACATTAAAATTAAGGGTGCAAAACTAAATAAATTAATACGGAGTATAACCGTACTGCTTATGCTAAGCAAACAAACCAGTTAATAACAGGAATAACCAAACATTAAAATACGGTGATGTATCTGATTACGATTGGCACATTGCGGCTAAAATAAATTGTATAAAAATTTAGTACTTGAATTAAATCTGTAGATCATCCTTTATAGTCATATTTGTTTATATGTTTTCAAAAAAAACCTGGCTTTATAAATTTATACTTTGTGTTATTGGAGTTGCAACAATTGTTTTAGGCATACAGTTATACTTAACACCTGCAGCTATCTTCCCTGATCCCAGTTGGGGGTTTCAGGTAATGCGGTCAATGGAGTTGGGCGGCGGGTTTAATATGATTACTACGCCAGATCCAACCAACCTGGCCAAAAATACAAGCTGGTTTTTAACATGGTGGTCACCGGGGCAATACCTGGTACCCTATCTATTTAAAATAATTTTTGCTGTAAACACAGGGCAAGCTGCTGCCATAACAACCACAGTTTGCCAAATAACAGGGTTAGCCGGTTTTTATGTTTTCTTTAAAAAAGCAGGCTTTAGTCCGCTTATTAGTGCATTAAGTTTGGTATTGATAGTTTGCCAGCAGGCATTTTTTAATCCGTATGTTTTTTACAATGGCGGCGAGGTATTACTCTTTGGCTTTTGGGGATGGTTTTTATATGGATGCTTAGCGCTGGATAAGCCCGGCATTAAGTTGGTACTGTTTGTGGTGTTTACCGGCTGGATTGGTTTTATCTGCAAATCGTCATTTATATGGATGTATGCCGCCGGATTATTGTATATCTGGATCCGGCTGTCGGAGGGGCAAACTACAATTAAGGGTTGGATCTTAAAAGGGCTTTGGCCGGGGATTCCTGCGGTGGTATGTGTAGCCTGTATCTACATTTTTTATCTTTCAAAAGGCATTAACCCATCCTCATCATTGGGCGGGTTAAAATTAACCTGGGAAACATTTAGCTTCCCGCTTGCTTCTCCCCTGTTGTCAGGGTTTTCTGCTGATGACCTTTCTAACGGGTTAATTTTCCATAACGATCCCCCCATATTTAATGGTGTATGGGCAATTGTAGTGTTACTGCTATTGGCAATATTAAGCTTAGCGCTTATCAGGGCTATATTGGTTTATGTGCCTAAAAAAAATTACCGGTTAATGCTTATCATATTTTACTCGGTATCTGTAGTGTTTTTTAGCTACGCCTATTTACGGCAAATGGATATATCATACGAGGCAAGGCATTTCAGGCTCATAGGTTTACTTGTGATACCCGGAACTGTTTGTTTGTTTAGTTATTTAAACCAGGCCTATAAAATTATGCTTGGCTTAGTGGCCCTGTTTATCATGACCTTTAGTTTAATGTTTTATATTGAGGGATATAATCGTCTTAAAAATGAAAACCCACATGGCGCATCGGGCATTGCACAGCAGTTTATTGACCGCGAAGCAATGGATTATATAGCTAAGCTGGATAAACAAAACCACAATGCCCTGTTTGTTTTTATCAGTCCGGATCTTGGACTTGATATTGTGAACAACCGGTTCATTACATTAGAGCCCTTAGACCCGGATATCAGTATAAACTATGATCAATGGGTACACAAAGGACACTCGGGACCCATTTATATACTCCTTCCATCAAAATACATTGGTATAAGGGCGTCGGTATATTTAAAATGCTTTCCGGGATACAAGGGATTTACGCTTAAAGAAATAAGCAACGATTATGTATTGTACTACTCTAATTCTTACAGATAAAACCTTACTTGTTAATCTCTTTCCAAAGCAGATCTTTTAGCTCGGTAATATTTTTTTGAGCTACTGACGATATGAAAACATACGGTATATCTGCAGGCACTTCTTTCTCCATCTCTTGCTGCAATTCATCATCCAGCATATCTGATTTTGTAATGGCCAGCACACGCGGCTTATGCATCAGTTCGGGGTTATACTCATTCAGTTCTTTTAATAGAATATTATATTCTTCTTTTATAGTACGTGCTGTATCAGCCGGCACCATAAATAACAGTACCGAGTTACGTTCAATATGCCTCAGGAAACGGATACCTAAACCCTTACCTTGCGATGCACCCTCTATAATACCGGGTATATCTGCCATAACAAATGATTTATTGTTACGGTAACCAACTATCCCTAGGTTAGGAACAAGCGTTGTAAAGGCATAATCGGCTATCTCAGGCTTTGCTGCCGATACTACTGATAGCAAAGTTGATTTTCCCGCATTAGGGAAGCCTACCAAACCAACATCAGCCAGAATTTTCAATTCAAGAATGTTCCAGTCTTCCTGGCCATCTTCGCCCGGCTGGGCAAAACGCGGGGTTTGCTTAGTAGCGGTTTTAAAGTGCCAGTTACCTAATCCGCCACGGCCGCCATGGGTTAATATTTTAGTTTCGCCGTCGGTATTTATCTCAAAAAGCACTTCGCCGGTTTCGGCATTTTTGGCAATAGTACCCAACGGTACTTCCAATATTTCGTCTCGGCCGGTTTTGCCGCTTCTTAATGAGCTGCCGCCTCCGTCACCATCGCCGGCAATTACGTGCTTACGGAATTTAAGGTGCAACAAGGTCCATAGCTGGGCATTACCTTTTACAATAACATGCCCGCCCCGGCCGCCATCGCCACCATCAGGGCCACCCATTGAGGTTAATATATCTCTGTGCAAATGTGAAGAACCCGCACCACCGTGACCGGAACGGCAACAGATCTTTACATAATCAACAAAATTTGAACCTTGA
>JAQBNY010000086.1 GCA_028288315.1 Mucilaginibacter sp. | reverse complement strand
CAAATGCCAAAGGTGAAACCTACGCGCCGTTCCATTTAGATATCAAGAACACCAGAGCCACTTGGATGAACTCGTTACCGCATAGCTGGAGCAACCAGGTAAATGCCAGTAATGATGGTAAATTTGATCAATGGTTTATAGAAAAGCAATCTGGAAATAAAGAATATAAGGATATGCCTTTAACGCTGGGTTACCACAATAGAGAGGATCTCCCTTTTAATTATGCCCTGGCTGATGCCTTTACTGTTTGCGACCAAAATTTTTGCTCGTCGCTTACCGGTACAACGCCAAACCGGCTTTTTATGTGGAGTGGTACTATCCGTAAAGACCAGGATGAAAACTCAAGGGCCAATGTTTGGAACGAGGATGCCGATTTTGGCACCTTAAACTGGACAACCTTTCCTGAACGTTTAGAAGAAAATGGCATATCATGGAAGTGTTACCAAAACGAATTATCAATAAATGTTGGTTTTGAGGGCGAGGAAGACGCATGGCTTTCAAATTTTACTGATAACGCTTTAGAGTTTTTTGAGCAGTATAATGTTAAGCTGCATGACCAGCATATCATCTACTTAAAAAAACAGCTGGAATTGCTGCCAAAGCAAATTGCGGCAACAGAAGAACAAATAAAAGGCTTAGCCGATGGAGATGCTAAATTAGCTCCGCTTAAAAAACAGCTTAAGCAGATGCGGGCCGAATTGGATAGTATAAATAAAGATAGGGCTATTTTAGAACCGGGTGCTTTTGACAAGCTATCGCAAAAGGAAAAAAACATTCACCTTAAAGCATTTAACACCAACAAAGGAGACCCGAATTATCACCATCTTACCACTTTAAAATATAATGATGATGGCACGGAACGGGAATTAAAAGTGCCAAAGGGCGATGTTTTACATCAGTTTAGAGAAGACGTAAACACAGGCAAATTACCTGCTGTATCATGGCTTACCGCTTCAGAAAACTTTTCAGATCACCCCGGTGCCCCCTGGTATGGGGCCTGGTATTTATCAGAAGTACTGGACATACTTATCCATAACCCCGAAGTATGGAAAAAAACCATCTTTATATTAACCTATGATGAAAATGACGGCTACTTTGATCATATTCCACCTTTTGTAGCGCCACACTCTCATAAAGCAGGCACAGGCAAAGTATCAAACGGCATAGATACACATGTGGAATTTGTAACGCTTGACCAGGAACTGGCCCGCAAGGATTTCCCTGATAAATATAAAAGAGAGAGCGCTATAGGTTTGGGCTACCGTGTACCTATGGTTATTGCCTCGCCCTGGAGCAGAGGGGGATATGTGAATTCAGAGGTTTTTGACCATACATCTATCCTGCAATTTTTAGAAAAACTCCTTTCCCATAAAACCGGCAAGCAAATTAAAGAAGATAATATCAGCAACTGGCGCCGCACGGTTTGCGGTGATCTGACGTCGGCTTTCAGACCTTACAATGGCGAGAAATTGCCTGCGCTTACCTTCTTAAATAAAGACAAATCAGCCGAGGGCATACACAAGGCACAGTTTAAAAAACTGCCATCTGATTATAAAAAGCTAAGTTCTCATGAAATAGCGCTTATTAAAAAGGCACCGCATTCATCACCCTATATGCCACAACAGGAAAAGGGTATTAGGCCTGCTAACGCGTTGCCATATGAATTGTATGCTGATGGTAAGTTAAGCGCTGATAAAAAATTATTCGAGATAAAATTCAAAGCCGGGAATAATGTATTTGGAAAACAGGCAGCCGGTTCTCCGTTTAATGTATATGCGCCGGGTAAGTACGCTAATTTTCATAATCCGCAAAAAATGGAAGCTGTACGCACCTGGAACTATGCCCTTACACCGGGCAATAGCTTAACTGATGCTTGGCCAATAACTGAGTTTGAGAATGATAATTACCATTTGCGCGTTTATGGCCCCAATGGCTTTTATAGGGAGTTTAAAGGCAATGCCAATGATCCATTGTTTGATGTGGGCTTTGCTTACCAGGCAATAAATAAAAAACTGAACGGTAAAATTATACTTACTTTCTCATTGGGAATGAATGGTAAGCCACTTACTGTTGATATAATAGATAACTCATACAAAACAGGGACACGGCAAATGAACATTCAGCGTGAATCATTTATAGCACAGACCGTTACACTTGACTTAGCCAAAAGCCACGGATGGTATGATTTTAGCATAAAAGTTAATGGTTACACCAAATTTGAAAAAAGATATGCCGGCCGTGTAGAAACCGGCAGAGATAGTTTCTCTGACCCATTAATGGGCAGAACTATTGTTTAGTTTCCTGTTACGCGTCAGTCATTTAAGCGCTACAGGCAACTCAAAACCAAAACAACCTGCATGGTATCTAACGTTGTGGCCCGGGTGGCTTTATTTAAAAAAGCGGGCTTAAGGCGGGTAATTGCATAATGCGGGAAATAGGCAAGGTTTTGTACCTGCCTGCCTTTAGCAGTCAGGTCAGCTACAGCGCCGGGACTACCATAAAATATAAATGGGGTAGCTGGTATTTTTTCCTTCCCTCCGGGATATAAAGTGATAATTGTTGGATGAATATAAAAATCCATTGGGTGCGATCCTATTTCATGATTTTGCACCACCGGTAATTTATCAGGGTTATGATGATTGATCCACATAGCAGCCTCACTGCCAGATTGGTAATGCAGCAGTGATGGATAAAACGCAAAGTTCAGATAAATATTTACAATGACAGCCGCAATAAGCGTGCGGAATGCGGTTTGCCTGAAATCTGTTTCAGGAAAGCTTCCCGGCAGGATAAGCATAATGCCCAGCCAAATAATGAGCATAAGCCCAATGTGCCAGCTAAACTCTTCCGGGCGGAAAAAATAGTGCAGCACAGCTATAATTACCAGCAGTAAAACAACTACAACTATCTGCATAATGCGGATAATGTTAAGCGTTTTAGGCGACCGCAAACCATATAAATACTGCGCCGTAATAATGGCAAAAAACGGGAATACGATATTCAAATAATGCGGCAATTGAAACTTTGATGCTGAGAATAATAGGAATGTGAGCAGCGCTCCACTAATGCAAAACCATTCGCGGTTATGTACATTTTTAATACCTTTTTTTATGAATTGATAAATTGCAGCAAACAGCAACAGCGACCAGGGTAAAAAGGCCCACAAAGTGGTATGTACAAAAAACGTCGGGTCGCCGTGGCCTTTAATGGGGCCTGTGTTAAAAAAGCGGCCAAACTGGCTATCCCAGAAAAAAAACTTAATGCCTGATACGCCCGTCCGGTCAAAAATCACCTTTTCCGGATGGCTATCAAACTGCTGGTAAAGGCAATAGATCTCGGGCAGTATAAATACCAATATCAATACAGCAGCTAATAACCAGCGCAGATTAAACAGTTGCTTCCATTGCCTGGTAATGAGCAGGTTACCGGCTATTGCACCGCCAATGGGCACCAATGCAAACATGCCTTTTGTCATGATAGCGCAGGCTGTAAACAGACTGGCAATTACCAGCTGCCAAAAGCTGTTGCGCGTATAGGCATTGTAAAAATGGTATACCACTGCAATAATAAGTCCGGTGAGATAGGGCTCGGCACGTACGTCATTGTTTGACAGGATAATATGCTGGGCCGTTAACAATATCAGCACGGCCCATAAGGCCACTTCCTTATTATATAACTTCCTGGCAAACAGGTAAGTGTACCCTGCCCCCATCAGCATAAATAAAATTCCCGGCAGTTTATAAGCCCAGGTAGTAAAGCCAAATAGTTTGAATGAAAAAGCGGTTATCCAAAACGGAAAATGCGGTTTATCGAGCCAATCAGTTCCATAGGCGAATAGTTGTACATAGTCGTTACGCTGCACCATTGTTTTGGCAATACTGGCATACAGCGTACCATCAGGTCCCATAATAGGAATGAACAAACCACTGAAATTAACCAGCACAGCTATCCCTATAAAATAATAGAGCCATTTTGTTTTGTTAGTAGTGGGCAGGGTGTTCATGTGCGCCGGTAAAGGTAATGAGAATTAGCATCCAACAAAAAGTGTAATAATTATCTTTTTGCTCCGCTGTTCCGTTCCGATAAAAGCGGAACAAAGCCGACCAGTGCAAACACTTTTTGGGATACGGAAATGTGCAAAAATCTGCAGATTAATGCAAATCTGTGCAATAAACAACAATTCATATTTTTTACTAAATTGCCCATCAACAAACCCCCGGTTTACATTAAAAAAATAATAATCTACATGAAAAAAACTTTTTTTGTATTGATGATGCTATGCCCACTTATGCTTATTGCACAAACCGGCAAAGTGTATGACAACCTGAGCCTTAACAGCAAGATTCT
>JAQBNY010000084.1 GCA_028288315.1 Mucilaginibacter sp. | reverse complement strand
CCTTATCATTCAAACGCTTAACTACCTGTTTACCAAACTCTGTTAAGCCTTTATGTGTTAGGGAATCACCGTGTAATGTTTCATCTTTTGCAGATGTTGCCCATGATGTACTATTATTCCAGGTTAGGGTAAGATAAATCATGCCGCGTTTAGCCAGGCTATCAATGTAATCAAGTCTGTCCTCTATCATGTGGCCGCCTTCTACTCCTATCATGGCAGCTAACTTTTTTTGTTTAACTGCTTTTTTCAGCTGGGATGCAGTTCGTACCAAAGTGGTTTTTTCAGGATTGCGATTTATCAATGCATATAATGAATCAATCTCGCGGTTGGCAAATGCATAGGCCGTACCATTTCCATACTGCCCGCCGCACCAAATAGAAAAAACCTGTGCATCTAAACCTGCCTGTTCTGCACGCACTAAATCAAAGTTACCAGTGGTTTGTAGCTTTCCCAAATCGGTTTTAGTTATCAGTTGGTTAGATATTACATCGTTATGGGTATCAACCAATATAGCTTTTTGATGAATCTTCTGAACGTTTTGGGCAGATGCATTTATTACAATAAATAGCAGAAGGATAGGCAGGAACAGCTTTTTCATAGCGAAAGGTAGAAAAAGTAATGTAGACACACAATAGATCTTCGGCCCGAGGCTGTTGAATAGTAGTCACCCAACTCATCCCACAGATATTCGGAAGAGTAAAAAAAGTGGGGGTTATGTGCAATTCCCCTCTCGAGAGTAATAGCCTATCCTATGACAGAGCCAGTAAGGAAGCACCTATGGAGCTAAATTTTTTCTGTTTATTTTCTATAAATAGGGTGTCCCGCTGGGACTTTAATGACCAAATGGCTCCATAGGAGCTTCCTGTTAATGTCTATTCATGGGCTTTTACTCTTGAGAGGGGAATTATTACGGATAAATTTTCTTCCGAACACCTGTGGGCTCCAGCCGAACAACTGTAAATAGCAATGCCTATGTCTGTATTATACCCACATTAAATGCTTTTTCTATTGGTGCATGGTTAGCAGCTTCTATCCCCATTGATATTACTTTGCGCGTTTCCAGCGGATCTATTATACCATCAACCCAAAGCCTTGCTGCTGCATAATATGGTGTGGTTTGAGCATTATACCGGTCGGTAGTTTGTTTGAGTAGTTCAGCTTCTTTTACATCGTCTACTTCTTCGCCTTTGGCTTTTAACCCGGCTGCCTGCATTTGTACCAGTACTTTAGCCGCCTGCGCGCCGCCCATCACTGCAATTTTTGCTGATGGCCATGCATAAATCAACCTTGGATCATAGGCCTTACCACACATAGCGTAGTTACCAGCTCCATAAGAGTTACCAATAATTATGGTGAATTTAGGCACTACTGAATTAGCTACAGCGTTCACCATTTTGGCGCCATCTTTTATAATTCCTCCATGCTCTGCACGGCTACCAACCATAAAACCGGTAACATCCTGCAGAAAAACCAGCGGTATTTTCTTTTGATTACAGTTCATAATAAAGCGGGTTGCTTTATCTGCCGAATCGGAATAAATCACACCGCCAAACTGCATTTCTCCTTTTTTAGATTTGATAACCTTGCGTTGATTGGCAACAATGCCCACCGCCCAACCATCAACGCGACCTAAACCACAGATGATAGATTGACCGTAACCGGCTTTATACTCTTCAAACTCCGAATCGTCCAGTAAACGCTTTATAATTTCATACATATCATAAGCATTATCCCGTGTGTCCGGCAATATTCCGTAAATGTCTTTCTCGTTTAGTTTTGGTGTTGATGGCTTGATGCGATCAAACCCGGCCTTGTTGTAATCACCAACCTTGTTCATAATGTTGCGGATAGAATCAAGGCAGGCTTTGTCATTAGGATGCTTATAATCAGTAACGCCAGATATTTCACACTGCGTGGTTGCCCCACCTAATGTTTCATTATCTACATCTTCGCCTATAGCTGATTTAACCAGGTATGATCCCGCCAGGAAAACCGACCCTGTGCCATCTACAATCATAGCTTCGTCACTCATAATAGGCAGGTAAGCACCACCGGCAACGCATGATCCCATAATAGCAGCTATTTGGATAATACCCATACTGCTCATTATGGCGTTATTGCGAAAAATACGGCCAAAATGTTCTTTATCAGGAAATATCTCGTCTTGTAAGGGCAAGTACACCCCTGCGGAATCTACCAAATAGATGATTGGCAGGCGGTTTTCCATTGCAATTTCCTGAGCGCGCAGGTTTTTCTTAGCAGTTATAGGGAACCATGCACCGTCTTTAACGGTGGCATCATTAGCCACTACCACACATTGCCTGCCACCTACATAACCAATACCGCAAACAACACCACCACTCGGACAGCCGCCGTGCTCAGCATACATACCATCAGCAGTAAAGGCACCCACTTCCAGCCAGGGCTTGTCCTCATCCAACAGGTATGCAATGCGCTCACGTGCAAGCATTTTACCTTTTTCCTTTTGTTTGGCAGCAGCCTGTTCGCCACCACCCAAGTATATTTTTTTAAGCTTGGTATTAAATTCGTAAACAAGTTGTTTGTTAACATCCTCATTTTTGTTGAATCCCAGATCCATACGTGTTTATAATAGGTTATGTAATTTTAGGAAAATTAATCAATGAATTTTTTAAATTAACTACAAACTACACTAACAAAAAACACAAAGACCACAAAGAATATCATATTGTCTTTGTGGTCTTTACAAATATTGCGCTCTTGCGTTAAATGTTTTAGGTTAAATTCCTGTCTCTGAACCAAACTTCGTCGGGCTTTATATCAATATTTTCCATCAGGTTTACCAGTTCAATGGCATCGGCAGATGTGAGCACCAAATCGCGGTTTGTTTGTTTCAGAAAGCGCTGCTCAACCATTACATCCATCTGCAATAATAAATGATCGTAAAAACCATTCACATTAAGCACGCCTACCGGATGACTATGCAAACCTAATTGCAGCCAGGTTAGCACTTCAAAAAATTCTTCGAGCGTACCGAAACCGCCGGGCAGCATAATTATACCATCGCACAGGTCATTCATCATTTGTTTGCGCTGATGCATATTCTCTACTATATGCAATTCAGTCAAACCTGTATGGCCAACCTCCTTATCCAGCAAAAACTGAGGGATAATACCTATGGCTTTGCCACCTTTACTTAAAACCGCATCAGCCAACAGACCCATTACACCTACTTTACCGCCGCCATATATAAGGGTGATGTCTTTAGCAACCATTACTTGTGCGAGTTGTTCAACAGCTTCTTTTAATACCGGATCGCTGCTAATATTAGCTCCACAGAATACACAAATAGATTTCATAGAAAATTATTAAAGGCTAAATATAAAACGAATTATTCCTCTATAGTGTTAATAATAAGTGCCAGGCCTAACTTTATTTTATGGATAAGCGCTTTCATTTCATCGGGCGAAAGATCAGTTTCCAACTCTTCCTCATTAATATCACCCATCCTATCAAGCAATTTGGAAAGGCCCAGTTCATATTCCGCATCTAAACGTGCACCATCCAGCTCCAATAATACAAACAGGCTTGACAGGCGGCCATAATAAGTCTCCTTGTTAAGGCGATCCAAGGTGCTGTATTCTTGCTTAAGGCGATTTAAGAAATCTATTAATATCATATTCTTAAAATAAAACAGGTGGCTTATTAACTAAACCACCTGTCAAAAGTATATTATTTAACTACAAGAATTACCTTGTATAGTTTGGCGCTTCTTTAGTAATAGTAATATCATGCGGGTGAGATTCGCGGATTCCTGAAGCGGTAATGCGTACAAATTTTGCTTTCTGCATAGCATCTATGTCTTTAGCACCGCAATAGCCCATACTGGCACGTAAGCCACCAACAAACTGGTATATCACCTCGGCAAGCATACCTTTGTATGGCACGCGACCAACAATACCTTCTGGCACCAATTTTTTAATATCATCCTCAACATCCTGAAAATAACGATCTTTTGATCCCTGCTCCATTGCCTCAATAGAACCCATACCCCGGTATGATTTAAACCTTCGGCCTTCATATATAATGCTTTCGCCCGGCGACTCTTCAACACCTGCAAATAATGAACCTGCCATAATAGAGCTTGCACCGGCTGCAATTGCCTTAGCAATATCGCCCGTATGTTTTATGCCACCATCGGCAATTACAGGCACTCCGGTACCTTCTAATGCTTTGGCGCATTCATAAACTGCATACAGTTGCGGCACACCCACACCCGCTATTATACGCGTAGTACAAATTGAACCGGGTCCAATACCCACTTTCACAGCATCGGCACCAGCATCAGCAAGGGCTTTAGCGCCATCGCCGGTAGCTACGTTACCTACTATAACCTGCAAATCAGGATAGGCCGCTTTTACTTCTTTAACTTTATTTATAACTCCTAACGAGTGGCCATGTGCAGTATCAATTGTAATAACGTCCACTCCTGCTTTAACTAACGCATCTACCCTTTCCAATGTGTCGGCAGTAACACCAACAGCTGCGCCAACACGTAAACGCCCGTGCTCATCCTTACAGGCATCAGGGAAGTTTTTGAATTTTTGAATATCTTTAAAAGTAATAAGGCCTATCAATAATCCACCGTTATCAACAACCGGCAGTTTTTCAATTTTATGATCTTGTAAAATTTCTTCGGCTTGTTTTAACGTGGTACCTTTGGGTGCCGTTACCAGATTGTCTTGAGTCATTACCTGTGCAACAGGCATTTTCATATCTTTTTGAAAACGCAGATCACGATTTGTAATAATACCTTTTAAGATGCCTCCGTTATCTACAATTGGGATACCACCAATATGATATTCACGCATTATTTTAATAGCATCGGCAACGGTAGCTGCTTCGTGCAATGTTACAGGTTCTTGTATCATGCCACTTTCTGAACGTTTTACCTTGCGCACTTCTTCTGCCTGGCGCTGTATGCTCATGTTTTTATGAAGCATGCCTAAACCGCCGGCCTGTGCCATGGCAATAGCCAGTTGGGCTTCGGTAACGGTATCCATAGCGGCAGAAACAAGCGGAATTTTTAACCTGATCTTTTTGGTTAATAACGAGCTCGTGTCAACTTCACGCGGTAAAACTTCTGAATAAGCCGGGAGTAATAATACGTCGTCATAGGTTAATCCTTCGGCGACAAATTTGGATGGGTCTAACTGCATAGCAAATAATTATTTGGAGTTATTATTTGCCGGGCAAAGATAGATTTTTATTTCGGATTTTAGAAGTACGATTTAGGATTTATATAATGATTACAATTGGTTGATGAATTATATTAGAATTACGATTTTAAATAAGATTAATTTCTTAATACAACATCTAAAATCGTAATTCTACAATCATAAATCCTCTTAATATTTTCCTACAATAACTTTATAAAAATCTGCAAAATTCCAGTATTTATTTGCCAAGGCTTGTAATTCTGGGGCAGTGATAGTTTTTATGGTTTGAGTATAGCGATCATAATAATCGTAATCAAGGTTAGCAAAATACAGGTTCTTAAACTTATCTGCATGCGAAAAAACATTCTCCAAACTGCCTAATAAAGAACCCAGCATATAATTTTTTACTAAAGAAAGTTCTTTCTCATCTATTAGATTTTCTTTTAACAGATTGATCTCTTTTTCTATTTCCTTTACTGCCAATTTACAAACATCTGCACCTACTTCTGATGCGATGAAGAATGCGCCTGTTTGTTTAAATGCGGTCATGCCCGAACCTATACCATAGGTATAGCCTTTATCTTCGCGTATGTTGGCCATTAGTCTTGAACCAAAATATCCACCTAAAGCAGTGTTCAAAACCTGTAAAGCCGAGAAATCCGGATGCGTACGGGTTATAAACGGCATACCCATGCGTATAGCGGATTGTAAAGCATCCACTTTTTCAGAATAAAAAAAGCGTTCTGCAGATGGTTCCAATTCCGGCTGTGAAATATCAGCGGGTGATGTAACATCACCCCAGGCACCTTCAAAAGCTTGGTTTACAGCTTCCAGTATTTCAGGATCGGCTTTGCCGGCAATTATGATGGTACAGTTAGAGGGCTGATACATTAGTTTAAAATGAGCCAGCATATCTTCCCTTGTAAGCGACTTAAAGTCTTCTGGCTCCGCACCCAAACCGTAAATGGTTTCTCCAAATAAAGCTTTATTAAAAACACGACGGGCGACAAAATCGTTCTTTTGCATACTTACCTGCAGCTTTTGCTGTTGGTTACGCACATAAGTTTCCAGTTCTTTTTCAGGGAAAATAGAATCGGTAATAACATCCTTTACAACATCTAAAGTTGTTTTCAGATACTTGGTTAATGTATAAAGTGTTACCTGCGAATTATCATAGCTATAGTCTACTTGCAAAAAGGCACCGTAAAAGTCTATTTTATCTGCAATTTGTGCAGCATTCAATTTGCTTGTACCCTCGGTAAGCATGGTGTTAACAGCTACATTTAGCAACGGTTTCTTTGGATTGAAACGCAAATTGTTAAATACCCATTCAATGCGTACCAAGTCTTGATCGCCGGAATTAAATGAAAAAATATTGCAGCCATTAGCCAGCTTAGTTTGCTGCGGCCGTATCAGGTTTATATTATCTACACCGTTAAATCCGGGCGCTAATTTTCTATTTAAAATGCTCATGTTAAATGGTTTGATGCATTAATCTGTAACAACCTCTTTAGGTTCTTCTACGCCCTCGGCTAAATAGATTAGTGTAGAAGAATTTTCTTTTCTGAATAGTTTATTGGCCTCTTCTTTAATCTGAGCCGATGTAACAGCTAAAAACTTTTCGGTTTCATGATTAAGTTCTTCGGCATCGCCCATTAGTTCGTAGTTTGCCAAATTCATAGCCTTATCTAACAGCGACATCTCTGAGAACACCATGGTAGATTCTGTTTTATTCTTCACCTTGGTTAATTCATCAGCAGGTACTTCTTCAGTCTTAATTTTTTCGAGTTCCTGCCATAAAGATGCTTCCGCCTGCTCAATGCTTATACCTTCCAATGGTTTACCTTCCAGTACAAACATGCCTTTATCCATGCTGCCTGTAATGTAGGCATGCACTTCGCTAAACAATGGCTTGTCCTTAACCAAACTCTTATATAAACGTGATGAGTTACCGCGTGAAAGGATGTCAGACATCAGCTCAATAATATGATAACTTTTATCCATACGCCCTTCCATCTGAAAAGCTATGTAAACATCATTTAAAGGCACTTTGGCAGTAACTATTTCCCGCCGCTCTTCTTGTTGCGGTGCTTCCTGAGGCAAATTACGGTTATACTTCTCGCCCGCAGGTATTGGCCCGAACCATTTTTCGGCCAGCCTTTTAACCTCTTCTGTTTTTACATTACCGCCAACTACCATAATGGCATTTTGCGGGTTATAATGTTTTTTAAAGAAGGCTTTTACATCCTCTATTTTGGCATCCTCAATATGTTTGATTGTTTTGCCAATAGTAGCCCATTGGTATGGATGATTTTTATATACCAGTGGCCTTAACCTTAACCAAACATCGCCGTAAGGCTGGTTAAGGTAACGTTGTTTAAACTCTTCTATAACCACATTACGCTGCACCTCAAGGCTTTTTTCGCTAAAAGCCAAACTTAGCATACGGTCGCTTTCAAGCCAAAAAGCAGTCTCTAAATTGGTTGATGGCAGGGTGATGTAATAGTTGGTTATATCGTTACTGGTGAAGGCGTTATTTTCCCCGCCCACGCGCTGCAAAGGGCCATCGTAGTGTGGAATATTTACTGAGCCGCCAAACATAAGGTGCTCAAATAAATGAGCAAAGCCGGTTTGGTCGGGGTCTTCATCCCGGGCGCCAACATCATATAAAATGTTTAGCACAGCCATTGGCGTAGTATTATCTTCATGAACAATAACGCGCAGGCCATTGTCTAACTTAAATCTATTGAATTTAACCATTTATTTACGATTAATTTACGGTCAGCAAATGTATAGTTTTTGTTTAAAGGTTATAATATTCTTATCCGTTTATAAAGGCTAAAAACGCTGGAAGAATTAGCAATGTTGCAATTTATTTACGCTATTTTTCTTCCCGGCCATACAATTTTCGTAATTTATTCTTTGCACGTTCCAACGGTTTTTTTTGTGTTTTTGTAAGATTTTTACCTGCTCTGTTAATATAAAAATTAAGCATAGACATGGCACTTTGGAAGGGCGAACCTTTGCGCCGATTGCTTTTATCGGCCGATTCTTTTAGGGATTCGGCTATATCTTCGGGGTCTTTTGATTTGAATGCATCATTTTTAAGATCGAGCGCGTTACTGGTATGGGTTACCCGAGCCGACCATTTCTTTACCCTCTTTTTTGCTTTTTGTTTTACTGGCATAACATAATTTCATATTGATACTAATTATAAGTCAATGAGATAAGAGAAAGTTTTTATAATTTTATTTTATATAATGGATAGTAAAATCACTAAGGAACAGTTGGTAAAACAATTAAAAGCAGATATAACCAAGGGGTTTATTGAAAGGCTATCTGCTACATTACGAGAACATGATTTTGATTTAAATGAACTGATAGATATTACCTTTCACTCTGATAAACAAATTGCTTTTAGAGCTGCGTGGCTGCTGGATGCCACCATTTTATATGATCCTGAACGCTACCTGCAAAATTTGGATTATTTAATTGAGCGGATAAAAGATGTAAGCAATGAGAGTTGCAAAAGACAGTACTCCCGCATAATGATGCATTTAACAGCGCCCAATGTGCCCGAATCCATAAAGTTAAAGTTACAGGTGCTTAACCTGGATGATGTTGTTGAACAATTCTTCGACTGGATAATAGACCCTAAAGTAAAAGTTGCGGTAAAGGTTTTTGCTGCAGACACTCTGTTTAATTTAAGTGCACGCTACAATTGGGTAGCCGAAGAATTAGCTAACCAGGTACAATTTATGATGCGCGATGGTAGCCCAGCCATACAGTCAAAAGGAAGTAAGCTTTTAGCACGTTTGCAGTAGGCGGTTTGCATAAAACTGCCTACTGCTCACCGGTAACTGCAAACTTATTGAGTTGGCCTGTCGCTGCCGTGCAGGTTATCACTAACCTGATGGTGGTGCAGTTTGGCTTGTATAGCCGATGAACTGTCATTAGCGTACGTACCATAGGCATTTACAAGTATTCCTTTTAAGTTGTATTTTGATGAACTGATACCATACACTATAGCCATATCAGCAGGATTGCTTTGTCCTTCGAAACGATAAAATTCATCTATTTCAAAATCATCAGCAGTCATATGAACATCCTGAGATTTGTCGTCTATGGTATCGCCTTCAAGACTTAAATTAGCTGTATATCCTCTTTTAGTTAAATCGTTGGTGGCATCCACTAAGGTTTCAAAATTTTTCATGTTTTCGATGTTTTTGTTTTTGTGATCCGGATTATACCCTTTAAACCCCAAAGCAGAAAGGTTGTTTTAGTTTATTAATTAGATTATACTGATTAATTTTAATACCCTGAGATTACATAGCCTGTTATCGCTATGTTCGAGCACCTTTGCAGTCAATCGCCGGCGAAGCGGTCAAAAAAAAAGCGATGAAGTTTACCTTCACCGCTACACACTATTAACGAAAACTGAACTAAAACTTCTTTTTACCGCCATTTGTAACACGGTTACGCCAGAACAACCCTTGTTTATTTTTTAATTATACGTTTAAAGCTCATAAAAAAGTTACAAAGTTTTATACACATGCTGTTAATTAATTATTAAGCTTTTATATAAAAATCACCCTCTCTTAATTAAAAGCCCGATCAAAAATTATCTAAAAAGAAAAAAGGAGTTGCCTGCTTAGGCAACTCCTTTAATATATGATGGAGTTATAAATTTTAAACAAAGTCAATAGGTCATACTTATGATTGATTAGCTTTCCTGCTTAACTCCTGAATTCAGGAATACAAAATTGTTATCAAACATATCCAGCCTTATCTTACTGTCCTTATCTACCTTACCAGCTAATATTTGTTTTGATAATTCGTTCAAAATTTTCTTTTGTATAACCCGTTTCAGCGGCCTAGCACCAAATTGCGGGTCATAACCCAGTTGTGCAAGCCAGTCCAGCGCCTCTTCTGATGCTTCAATGGTTATTCCCATTTCGGCAAGGGTTTCCTGTACCTTTTTAAACTGAAGTTTAACAATATCTGTTATTTCATCACGGCTCAATGGGGTGAACATAATGATCTCGTCTATCCTGTTCAAAAATTCCGGACGGATAGTTGTCCTTAACAGGTTAAACAGTTCATTCTTTGTTTTGGCCATTACCTCTTCCCGGTTATCATCATCTAACCCCTGGAAATTTTCCTGTATGAGATTGGAGCCGATATTAGATGTCATGATGATTATAGTATTCTTAAAATTCACCACTCTGCCCTTGTTGTCAGTAAGGTGGCCATCATCCAATACCTGTAATAGTATATTAAACACATCTGGATGCGCCTTTTCTATCTCATCCAACAATACTACGCTGTATGGCTTGCGCCTAACGGCTTCAGTTAACTGCCCACCTTCATCATAACCCACGTAGCCCGGAGGGGCGCCTATTAATCTTGATACCGAATGGCGCTCCTGGTATTCGCTCATATCAATACGTACCAATGAATTTTCATCATTGAAAAGGTATTCGGCCAGTGCTTTAGCCAGCTCGGTTTTACCAACACCCGTAGTACCTAAAAATATAAACGAACCAATTGGCTTGCGCTTATCCTGCAAACCGGCACGACTGCGACGTATAGCATCGCTAATAGCTTCAATTGCCTCCTCCTGTCCTGCTACACGTTTGTGCAGTTCTTCTTCAAGGTGCAGTAGCTTTTCGCGCTCGCTTTGTATCATTTTACTAACGGGGATGCCTGTCCAGCGGGAAACAACACCGGCAATATCATCGGCAGTAACTTCTTCTTTCAACATGCGGCTATCTTCCTGGTTTTCCAGTAAGGCGGCTTTTAGCTTTTCAACTTGCTGCTGTGTTTCCACAATCTTTCCGTATCGTAATTCAGCTACTTTACCATAGTCGCCTGCACGTTCGGCCTGCTCGGCTTCCAATTTGTAATTTTCAATTAGTTCAACCTTTTGGTTAATACCATCAACCAAATCCTTCTCGCCTTGCCATTTGGCACGTAAGGAATCACGATCCGCGGATAGATTAGCTATTTCTTCACTTAGTTCCTTAACCTTATCGTCATCCTTTTCACGTTTAATAGCTTCGCGCTCTATCTCCAGTTGCATAATGCGGCGTTCCAGTTCATCAACAGCTTCGGGTACAGAGTCCATCTCTAAACGAAGTTTAGAGGCAGCCTCATCCATTAAATCAATAGCCTTATCAGGCAGGAACCTGTCTGTTATATATCGTTGTGACATCTCTACTGATGCAATAATCGCTTCGTCTCTAATCCGTACTTTGTGGTGGGCCTCGTAACGCTCTTTTAATCCCCGTAAAATAGATATGGCATCGGCAGTATCCGGCTCATCAACCATTACTTTTTGAAACCGGCGTTCAAGCGCTTTATCTTTTTCAATGTACTTTTGATATTCGTTCAATGTTGTTGCACCTATAGCCCTTAGTTCGCCACGGGCAAGCGCCGGTTTCAGGATGTTTGCTGCATCCATAGCACCTTCGCCACCACCTGCCCCAACCAGGGTGTGTATTTCGTCAATAAACATTATTATCTCACCATCGCTCTGTATTACTTCTTTTATAACGGCTTTCAGGCGTTCTTCAAATTCGCCTTTGTACTTGGCACCTGCTACAAGTGCGCCCATATCCAGCGAGTAAACAGTTTTGGTTTTCAGGCTTTCGGGTATATCACCTTTTATTATCCTAAAGGCAATACCTTCGGCAATGGCAGTTTTACCCACACCGGGTTCACCAACCAAAATAGGATTGTTTTTTGTGCGGCGCGATAATATCTGTATTACCCGGCGAATTTCTTCGTCACGACCAATAACCGGATCAAGCTTGCCAGATTCTGCATACTCATTAAGGTTGCGGGCATATTTATTTAACGCGTTATAAGTAGCTTCGGCATTTTGGTCTGTCACCTTGTTATCGCCGCGCAAACTAACAATAGCCTTTTTCAGATCTTTTTCATTTACACCAAAGTCTTTTAAAGCACCAGATGTTTTGTCATTTACAGATAAAATACCCAGCAGAATATGCTCTACAGATACAAACTCATCTTTAAATTCCTTTAAGTAGGCAGTTGCCTTTTGTAAAGCGGAATTTACGTTTGATGACAGATAAACATTGCTCCCGCTTACTTTTGGGAAAGACGATATCTGTTCATCCAATATATCATTTAACCTGTTTAGGTTAACGTTTAACTTTTTTAGTAAATAAGTAATAACATTTTCATCAACCAGTAACAGCCCTTTAAGTATGTGTGCGGTTTCAATGGCTTGCTGTTGATTACCGGTTGCAATTTCTGACGCCTTTTGTACAGCCTCTTGTGCTTTTATGGTAAAGTTGTTAAAATTCATAGTATTTTATATTCGGTATTATATTCGTACAAAACATTTGCCACATATTACTTTCAGAACAAATGGCATTTAAAATAAATTTTACCAGTCATTTTGTCAAAGAAGTATTTAGCTGTTATTACCACAAATGATTGATAACTTAATAAGTAGCGCAAGATATAGACAGCACATTTAGTATTTTACCTAATGTAGAATTAATAAGCCTTTAAGACAAAAATTAAAACTTATTACTCACTCTCTCCTTAAAAAACTTATCATTAAAGTTCACTAAGTAAAGTTCATCAGTGGCGCGGGTGCAGGCAGTATAAAACCAGCGAAGAAAATCAGTGTTCACCATTTCATCTGTCAGATACCCCTGATCAACAAACACGGCACCCCATTGACCGCCCTGTGCCTTATGACATGTAATAGCATAAGCAAATTTCA
>JAQBNY010000071.1 GCA_028288315.1 Mucilaginibacter sp. | reverse complement strand
ATATTGTTCACCTACCCTTTTGTGAATATTATATTGGCTGTAACCTACCGCAAACTGGTTTACAGCCATAAGGATGTGGATGATGATATTGCCGAAACCAATTAATTATGGGTTTAAAAGCAGCATTTAGTAAAGTGTTTGCCGTTTATGTGAACAGGCAACTGAACTATATCCGCCAAAACGCAGTAAAGCTTCAGCAAAATACTTTCAGCAATTTAATTTTTGATGCTAAGGATACCGCTTTCGGCAGGGACCATCACTTTGGCGATATTAATTCTTACGAAGATTTTAAGAAAAACGTACCCGTACGGGATTACGAAGAATTACGTCCCTACATTGAGCGCATAGTACACGGCGAAGAAAATGTAATGTGGCCGGGCAAGCCCGCTTACTTAGCTAAAACATCAGGTACAACATCAGGTATTAAGTATATCCCCATATCTAAAGAAAGCATGCCCGAGCATATCAAAGCCGCACGTAATGCTTTACTCAGTTACATTTATGAAACCGGCAAGGCAGATTTTGTAGATGGCAAAATGATTTTCTTACAAGGCAGCCCCGTTTTAGAGGTTAAAGCTGGTATATCTACCGGTCGCTTATCTGGCATTGTGGCCCACCACGTGCCTGCTTATCTGCAAAAAAACCGGCTACCATCATACCAAACCAATTGTATTGAAGATTGGGAGCAAAAGGTTGATGCAATAGTGCAGGAGACAGTAAAAGAGGACATGCGCCTTATATCGGGCATACCACCATGGTGCCAGATGTATTTTGACAGGTTGTCCGCTGTATCAGGCGGTAAAAAAATAAAGGATATCTTCCCCAACTTTAAACTGTTTGTACACGGCGGGGTTAATTATGAGCCTTATCGTGCCCGTATGGAAGAAAGTATTGGCGCAAAAATAGATTCTATTGAAACTTATCCAGCTTCTGAAGGTTTTATAGCCTTTCAGGATTCGCAAAAAGAAAGGGTTTGTTGCTATTGGTTGATTCTGGCATATTTTATGAGTTCATTCCTTCTGATGAATATTTTAACGAAAACCCTACCCGCATTAATTTAAAAGATGTTGAGCTGGACAAAAATTATGCGCTTATTATGAATACCAATGCCGGTTTATGGGGCTACAGCTTAGGCGATACGGTTAAATTTGTTTCAAAAAACCCGTACAGGATCATGGTTAGCGGCCGCATTAAACATTATATATCGGCCTTTGGCGAACATGTTATTGGCGAGGAGGTTGAACATTCACTAATGAGCGTAGCAAAGGAAGAAGGAGTTGATGTGATAGAATTTACAGTAGCACCACAAGTAGCGCCGGGTGATGGCAGACCACCCTACCACGAATGGTTTATTGAGTTTGGCAAAGAGCCCAAAGACCTAAAAGCATTCGCGTTAAAAGTAGATAAGGTGCTGCAGCAAAAAAATATTTACTATTTTGATCTTATTGAGGGTAACATTTTGCAGCCGTTGATCATCCAAAGTTTAAAAAAGGATACCTTTATAAACTATATGCGATCGCAGGGTAAACTGGGTGGACAAAACAAAGTGCCACGCCTGGCTAATGACCGCAAGATAGCAGATGAATTAAGTAATTATATTAGTAACAATTAGTGACAACCAAGCGTCATTACATTGTACAAAGGGATGACGGTTATAAAAATATATTGAACAAAGTGAAAAACATAGCCGTCCTTGGCTCTACAGGTAGTATTGGGACACAAACACTTGATGTAATAAGGGATAACAACCATTTATTCAAGGTGTTTATGCTTACGGCGCATTCTAATGCTTACCTGCTTATTAACCAGGCCATTGAGTTTGTGCCTGAGTATGCCATTATTTGCGATGAAAGCAAATACCAGCAAATAAAAGAAGCACTATCCCATCTGCCAATAAAAGTATTAGCCGGTTATAATGCCATAAAGGATATGGTTACCCATCCTGATATTGATATGGTACTAACCGCTATGGTTGGTTTTGCCGGGTTAGAGCCAACCATAAATGCCATAAAAGCAGGTAAGGATATTGCACTGGCCAATAAAGAAACTTTAGTTGTAGCCGGCGAACTGGTTACAGGTTTGGCTAAAGAATACAACGTTAAAATATTACCGGTAGATAGTGAGCACTCGGCTATTTTTCAATGCCTTACAGGCGAGGAAGATAACAAGATAGAGAAGATCATTATCACAGCATCAGGCGGGCCCTTCAGAGGCAAAACAACTGATTTTTTAGCCAGTGTAACCCGCGAGCAAGCGCTTAAACATCCAAATTGGGTTATGGGCGCTAAAATAACTATAGACTCTGCTTCGTTAATGAATAAGGGCCTGGAGGTTATTGAGGCAAAATGGCTGTTTGATCTGGAAGTTAGCCAGATAGATGTGATTGTGCATCCTCAGTCTATCATCCATTCTATGGTGCAGTTTGAGGATGGTTCTATAAAGGCACAAATGGGCCTGCCCGATATGAAGCTGCCTATACAATATGCACTTTCCTATCCTAATCGTGTAAAAAGTAATTTTAAGCGGTTTGACTTTATGGACTACCCTAACCTAAGTTTTGAAAAACCTGATGTTAGTACGTTTCGTAATTTAAAGCTGGCTTATGAGGCTTTAAACCGCGGTG
This sequence comes from Mucilaginibacter sp., assembly GCA_028288315.1. GTDB lineage: Bacteria > Bacteroidota > Bacteroidia > Sphingobacteriales > Sphingobacteriaceae > Mucilaginibacter. The sequence continues at coordinate 7,894 of JAQBNY010000071.1, read as the reverse complement.
GCAATATGCCTTGCATTATTAACGCGGCCAATGAGATAGCTGTTGCCGCTTTTTTAACTAACACTACCGGCTTTTTAGCCATGAGCGATATAATTGAAAGCTGCATGCAGCAAATGGTTTACATAGAAAAGCCCTCTCTAAGCGACTATTTGAATACTGATAAAGAAACACGCATATTTGCGCAAAATTTAATAAAGGAAATGCCGTTAAAGGCTTTACAATCATAATACATATAAATACAGAATGAGCGTTTTGATAATGGCCGGCCAATTAATACTTGGTCTTTCAATTTTAGTGATACTACACGAGTTTGGGCACTTTTTAGCAGCCCGGGCTTTCGGAATAAAAGTAGAGAAGTTTTACTTGTTTTTTGATGCATGGAATTTCAGCCTTTTCAAATTCAATTATAAAGGTGTTGAATATGGTATTGGCTGGTTACCACTGGGTGGCTATGTAAAAATTGCCGGTATGATAGATGAGTCGATGGATACCGATCAATTGGCAGGTCCGCCGCAACCGTGGGAATTTCGTTCAAAACCGGCCTGGCAGCGCCTTATTGTAATGCTTGGCGGTATAATTGTAAATATTATAGTAGGTATATTCATATTTTGGGTGCTAACCATCCGCTATGGCGAAACCTATATTCCAAATGAGAACATTAAATACGGTATAGTACCGGGAACAATCGGTCAGCATATAGGCCTTAAAGCCGGTGATAAAATTATTGGTGTAAACGGCAAACCTATTGTACGCTTTGAGGATTTGATAAGCTCAAAAGTATTGTTGGACAAAACTGTTTTAAATGTACAGCGCGGTAACCAAACGTTGGATGTAAAGGTACCTCCTACAATATTAAATGACCTTTCTGACTACGGCATTGAAGAGTTTATTGGCCGTTTACCACGTACTACTTTTATGGTAGGTGCGGTTATGCCAAAGAGTAATGCTGCTAAAGCAGGTATACAAAAAGGTGATAGCATTCTTACTGTAAATAGTACCCCTATCAGGTTTTATGATGAACTTCAAACAGAATTAAAAAAGTTTAAAAATAAATCTGTTGGTATAACTGTTAAGCGTAATAGCACTATACTACCGCTGGTTGCTGATGTGAATAAAGATGGTATGTTTGGTATATCTGTTAAAACCGACCTACCTAAAGATACTACTGTAAAATATGGTTTTTTTGGCTCGTTACCTGTTGGGGCAACCAAAGCATGGGGAATGTTTATTGATAATGCAAAAGGTATCAGTAAAATATTTACCGGCCAGGTCAAGGCACGTAAGGCAATATCAAGCCCTATAGGCATTGCGGTAATGTTTGGCAGCCATGTAGACTGGATTCGTTTTTGGAGCCTTGTGGGCTTTCTTTCAATGGTTTTAGCGCTTACCAACCTATTGCCAATACCCGGGTTAGATGGCGGGCACACTGTGTTCCTTGTTATTGAGATGATAAAAGGTAAGCCTTTAAGCGATAAGTTCCTGGAGCGCGCACAAATTGTAGGCTTTGTGTTGCTTATATCATTAATGGTGTTTGCTTTTGGTAATGATATTGTTAAACAAATATCTAAGCATTAAGTAAATTTAACTACTAATACACGAAGATTAAAATAGTATGTAAGCACAAAGATCACAAAGAAATTTCTTTGTGATCTTTGTGCTTTTTGGTTATGTACTTTATAACCTTATAACTGGTATATCTGGATCAAATTACCACAGGTATCATCTAATACAGCATTCTTTACAGAACCTGCTACTGTAGGTGATGTTATAAAACGCACGCCTAAAGATAAAAGATGAATATTATTTAAAGATGTCTTTATCCCAATTATTTTTGCGTTATAAATTACATGTATTAGCCTCACAGTGAAACTATTAGTAGTGATTCTTACTCCGCTCACAATAACCTGTTTTATAATTCCTACTCTACCCCCTTTACGTTCATTTTCATGGTGTAAATAGCGGTTGATGCTGTAATAAAAAGCACATCCCTGTTTTTACCACCAAAACATACGTTGGCGCTCCAGGGTTCGGGAATATCAATGTGTGCTATCTTTTCGCCTTGCGGATTATAAATAGTAATGCCATTACCTGCCAGATAAAGGTTACCCAGTGCATCAAGTGTAATGCCATCTGCACCCTGCTTAATGTGGATGCTCTTATTGCTTAAAGTACCATCGGCATTAATGCTGTATTTATAAATCTTATTATCTCCAATATCAGCCACGTATAAAGTTTTACCATCTGGCGTACCTACTATACCGTTTGGCTTTTTCAGGCTATCTTCTAAAGCTATAGGCTGCGTTTTTCCTTTTGGCAGATAAAACACCTTTTGATTATCAAGATCGGGCTTAGTACGTGTCCACCAAGGGCGTTGATAATATGGGTCGGTAAAATATATATTTCCGTTTGGGTGTACCCAAAGATCATTAGGCCCGTTCAGTAAATGCCCGCCAAAATCCTTTATCAGTACCTTAACCTCTTTGTTAGGTTTTACTTGCCACATCTGGTCATGTTCATCGGCACAAACAATAAGATTACCCTTTTTATCAAAATATGTTCCGTTGGCCCTGCCTGCGCTATCCATAAATACCGATAACTTACCATCAGTATCATACTTCCATATTTTATTATTAGGCTGGTCTGTAAAGAAGATATTTCCTTTTTTATCTACAGCCGGGCCCTCCGTAAATGCAAATTGTTTTGATATTAACTGTGGTTTGCTTTCCGGGTTGAACAAGGCGGTTGATTGCCCAAACGATTTATCAAAAGATAAAAATAAAGTACAATAAACTAATAGTAATGATGCGGTTATAACTTTCATATATTAATTGGCTATTACTTAGCAGGTGGATAAATTTTTTCTTTATACAATCCAAAATCGCTTAAGGCAATACACACCGGCGATTTGGTAATACGCAGCCTTACTTTACTGGCCTTTACATCTTGTGGCAATCTTATTAATCGGTTACCGCCTATACTGGTGGCTGTAGCTATTTGTTTCCATTCGCCGTTCTGCCAGGCATCAACAGCTACCTCTTCAATACGCTGACCCAATTTTATATTTTCGCGCAGACGAATCACATTAAAGGTTTTAGGTTGATGCAGATCAAGCACCAATTGAGGGGTTGTTGTTTTATCGTCAGTAGCCCAGTAACTGTAACGATCAGCATCCAGCAAATTTGCTGCACCAAAGGTCGCTTTGCTTCCTGCTCTTGTATTGCTGGGCGTTAACGTTGCCCCTTTAGCGAGGTTTACTGCAAAAGTTTCTTTCAATATGTTACCAAATTGCTTTAATGATATTACATCATGCTCATTCAGCATCCCGGTCCTATCCGGCGCTAAACCCAGATCAAGGCAAGCACCACGGCCCACACTTTTATAATAAAGGTCAAGTAAGGCTTGCGGTGTTTTAACAGAATCGTCCTGCCGTGCATGGTAAAACCAACCTGGGCGCAATGCTACGTCGCATTCGGCAGGCATCCAGTATTTACCATCTCTATGCCCTTCTGTTCCTTCATAATCTTTTACATAACCGTTGCCCGGCTTTTTACCTTCATCTGGGGCATGTGGTGTATAGGTTGCCCAACTGGTTTCGCCGGCAATACCTTTTTCGTTACCTACCCACCTAACATCGGGGCCCACATCACCAAATAATACAGCTCCCGGCTGCATTTTACGGGTAATGCCCCAGGTTTCGTCCCAGCCGTAATAGGTTGATCGGTCTATTTTACGTACCTCTTTGGCACCTCCGTAATAACCGTCACCACCATTTGCACCATCATGCCATGATATAAACAGCGGGCCATAATTGGCGTATAATTCTCTCAATTGCTCCCGATAAACTTTGGTAACATATTCAGGCTTACCATAAAGCGGACTGTTCCTGTCCCATGGCGAGCAATACACACCCATTTTCATCCCCAGTTTATTACAGACTTCGCGATATTCTTTTAAAATATCACCTTTACCGTCTTTATATGGACTATTTGAAATATTGTGTTTAGTTGTTTTGGTTGGCCAAAGGCAAAACCCATCATGATGTTTAGCAACTACAATAATACCTTTAAAACCACCAGCTTTTGCTGCGCCTACAATTTGCATGGGGCTGAATTTTGATGGGTTTACCAGCTTAGGGTTTTCATCGCCATAACCCCACTCCTTATTAGTATAAGTATCCGGTCCCCAATGAATAAGACAGTACATGCCTGTTTCCTGCCAGTTTAGTTGGGCCTTTGTGGGTAAGGGTCCGTAAGGCTTTGGTGCCTGCTGGCAAAAAGCAGTAAGTGTAATAAAAGGCAACAATAACAAAAAGTATTTCATTTGGTGTTATATTGGATTTGCTAATGTAATTATTCAGGCTGATTTAGCTAAATATTTTGAGGTGGCAATAAGATTTTATTTTTATGTTTAAACCATCAACCAAAGCGTTATGAAATTCGGCAAATACCTACTCTCTTTTCTGCTGCTCCCCTGTTTAGCAATCGCTCAACAACAACCCGCTTATAAAGACAGTAAGCAATCATTAGATGTGCGGGTAAAAGACCTAATATCCCGTTTAACTTTAGAAGAAAAAATCTCTCTTTTGGGTTACAGCAGCAAAGCTGTTCCGCGGTTGGATATCCCGGCATATAATTGGTGGAACGAAGCCCTGCATGGTGTTGCCCGTGCCGGCGAGGCAACTATTTTTCCGCAGGCAATTGGCATGGCAGCAACTTTTAATGATGACCTGCTAAAAGAAGTTTCTACCGCAATATCAACCGAAGCAAGGGCTAAGTATAATCTTGCCATAGCTCGTGACAGGCATCTGCAATATATGGGCCTAACTTTTTGGACTCCCAACATTAACATATTCCGTGATCCAAGATGGGGCCGCGGACAGGAAACGTATGGCGAAGACCCATTCCTTACATCGCGCATGGGCAACGCGTTTGTTAAGGGTTTGCAAGGCGATGATCCGCATTATTTAAAGGCAAGTGCTACCGCCAAACATTATGCCGTACACAGCGGACCGGAAGCCGGGCGCCATGAATTTAATGCTGTTATAGATGAGAAGGACCTGCGCGAAACCTACCTCTACGCTTTTAAGCATTTGGTAGATGGAGGTGTGGAAAGCGTAATGTGCGCTTATAACCGAGTAAACGGCGAACCCTGCTGCACCAGCAATACTTTGTTGAGCGACATACTGCTTAAAGAGTGGAAGTTTAAGGGCCATGTGGTAACCGATTGCGGGGCGCTTAATGATATTTACCTGCGCCACAAAGTAATGCCCGATGCAGTGCATGTGGCCGCTGCGGCCATCAAGGCCGGGGTAGATCTGGATTGCTCTACCTTACTGCAATCTGAAGTGATGAAAGCAGTAAAGATGAACCTGCTTACCGTTGCCGATGTAGATAAAGCCTTATCTGCCCTATTACGCACGCAGTTTAAATTGGGTTTTTATGACGATCGTTCCTTGGTGCCTTATCATAGCTACGGTGCAGATAGCGTACACAATACCTCTCACATTGCGCTTGCACGTAAAATAGCACAGCAAAGCATGGTAATGCTTAAAAATGACAATAACATTCTGCCGTTAAATAAAAGTAAATACAGTAGCATTATGGTGGTTGGGCCAAATGCAACTTCATATGATGCGTTGATAGGAAATTACCACGGCACAGGTAAAGTGGTTAATTTTGTTGAGGGAATTACGGCGGCAGTTGGTCCCGGCACAAGGGTGGAGTACGACCTGGGTGCTGACAATAAAGACACAACCCGTTTTGGAGGGATAGGGGCTGCTCATGGCTGTGATGTTACCGTAGCTGTGTTAGGCCTCTCGCCTGTTAATGAGGGTGAAGAAGGAGATGCCTTTTTGGCACCGGGCGGCGGCGATAAACTGGACATTAGTTTACCCGCAAGCCATATTGCTTATTTAAAGCGCCTACGTAAAGAAATAAAAAAACCTATCATAGCGGTTATAACAGCCGGCAGTGATATTGATGTTGCAGCAATTGCACCATATGCCGATGCGGTTATTTTAGCCTGGTACCCTGGTGAGCAAGGTGGTAATGCATTAGCCGATATTATTTTTGGCGATGTATCCCCATCCGGGCATTTGCCGGTTACTTTTTACCAGTCGCTGAATAATTTACCTGATTATAAAGATTACAATATGAAGGGCCGCACCTACCGCTACTACAACGGCCCGGTACAGTATCCATTTGGTTTTGGGTTGAGCTATACAACATTCAATTACAAACTGAATGGCAATTTTAAAACAAAATACAAGGCTGCAGATAGTATAACTGTTAGCCTCGGCATTAAAAACACAGGTAATACCAATGGTGATGAGGTTGTACAGGCTTATATCCAATATCCTAAGGTTAACCGGATGCCTTTAAAAGAGCTAAAAGGCTTTAAACGGGTAACAGTAAGCAAAGACGGCGAGCAAACAGTAGTCATAAAAATACCTGTAAAGGAGCTGCAAAAATGGGATCTGGCTAATCATAATTGGAAAGTTTATAGCGGCAATTACAAATTGATCCTCGGTAGTAATTCGCAGGATGAAAAGCTCAGCTTAGCATTTACAATAGCCCCTTAACTCCCCAAAAGGGGAAAGCTATTTCAATTATAAACCATTTTAAATAAGTACAGTTACTATTTAATGTATAGCAAAGAGCAGGCATCACAATTAAGACAAGCATTTTGGACAGCGTTTGGACAGTACATGGGGCCTGTTTTATCTGCCGAAGGATTAAGGACCAACTGGGTTAATTACAAAACAGGTGTAAAGCATATCTTTTTCAGGATGCAGGCTGATAATAAAGTAGCAAGTATTTTTATTGAAATAGCCCATCCGGACAAAGAATTACAGCAATTATTTTACGAGCAGTTTGCTACCTACAAAAATGTATTGCATAGTACACTTAATGAAGACTGGCAATGGCAACTGCACAGTACCGACGAATACGGTAAAACCATTAGCCGGATACACAAACAAATTGCGCCTGTAAGCATTTACCAAAGGGAAGACTGGCCTAAACTCATCTCGTTCTTTAAACCTCGCATTATTGCACTTGATGAGTTTTGGAGCGATGCTAAGTATGCATTTGAAATTTAAAATCCGCGCTGTTCCGTTCCTTATCTTTTACTGATGTGGTAACCTAAGCCTACATTAAACGTTACAAAAAAAGCGCTGTTTTTATTGCTTGGCCCGTTCTGGAGGGAGTGGTCTTCAATCTTCCAGTCGCCCTGGTAAGCGTTAATATAATAACCAACCCTTACACCTATAGGAATATTGCGCTCAATCACAAAATTGTCCATCTGTTTTGATTTCACTTTTATGAGGTAATCAAAACCCGCACCCAAATCTATCCCAAAATTTGGCTGATAAAAGGTCTTGCTTGATGTGCTGTTTAATATCTCCTGCGAAAAATCATTAGTGTTATTTATACGGGCATTATCCTTTATACCTAATACCGCTGCCGAAAAGTTTACGCCGGCAAAAGGATACAGCCTGTAACTCGAGCTTTCTACAATGTTATATCCAAATCTTAAAAACGCCTGGTATTGATTATACTTTGCTTTTAAACCATTAGCCTCTGACGAAGTTATGGGAGTAAAACCTATACCATCCTCAACAATAAATTTCTTAAATATATGACTCATTGAAGCATTTATCCAGATATTATTGTGTGATAATGAAGGGATAGTGTTACTGTTGAGTATTTGGTTCAGCTGGTTCAGATTAGTCTTCCTGTAAGTTGCCTGTATCTGCATGGCCCCCGCTACATCATGTTTAAACCAATGCCTGTTTCCGGTAGTATCAGAATTTTGGGCATTTGCTGACGATGCGCCAAATATGCTTACTGATGTTAATAGGATTATAAATACTTTTTTCATAATTGCCTTTTAA
>JAQBNY010000053.1 GCA_028288315.1 Mucilaginibacter sp. | reverse complement strand
AAGATATTAATGTATTGCTTGGTGTACTGTATCAACTGGTTGATAAAGGCAATACTGTATTAGTAATTGAGCATAACCTGGATGTTATAAAGGTTGTTGACCATGTAATTGACCTTGGCCCTGAAGGTGGCTCGGGCGGTGGTAAAATACTCTTCAGTGGTACACCCGAAGGTTTATGCAAAGTTAAAGAAAGCTTTACCGGGCAGTTCTTGAAGAAAGAGATGCGGATAAAATAATAAGCTGTACAGAAACTTGTACATCCAGTTTGTAATTATTACCTTTATTAAATTATTTAATCATGCAGATTACCACTTATACAAATTTCAGGCAACAGCTAAAATCATACCTGGACAAGGTAAGGAATAGCCATACTCCACTTTTTGTTACAAGTGCTAACGGGGAAGATGTTGTTGTACTTGCGAAGTCGGACTATGAAAGTATGGAAGAAACCTTCTATCTGTTAAAAAGCCCAAAAAATGCCTTGAGGCTACTGCAAGGCATTGAAAATTACGAAAAAGGTTTGGGTAAAGAAAGAAACCTGATCGAAGAATGAAAATAATTTTCCTTGACCAGGCATGGGAAGATTATTTATATTGGCAAAGCACTGATAAAGCCACTTTAAAAAAGATTAACTCTTTAGTAAAAGAAATTGAACGAATGCCATTTGAAGGTAGCGGTAAACCCGAACCATTGAAGCATAACCTGGCTGGTTGGTGGTCCAGAAGAATAACTTTAGAACATCGTTTAGTATACAAAATAGATAACGAGGCTGTTGTAATATTACAGTGCAGGTATCACTATTAATCTTTCTCTCCCAAAACAAAACACATAAATCCTATCTTTAGGATAATATGCTGCCTTTACTTACCTCCTCACAAATACGCGAAGCGGATGCTTATACTATTGCTAATGAGCCTATCCTGTCTATAGACTTGATGGAGCGGGCCTCAAAGGCTTTTGTGGGCTGGTTCATTAATCACTTTCCTGATAAAAAACAAACTATTGCGGTTTACTGCGGCACGGGCAATAACGGTGGCGACGGGCTGGCCATTGCACGTATTTTATGCGAACATGGATACTGCAATATAGACGTTAAGATCATCCGATTTTCTGATAAGGCAAGTGATGATTTTAATACCAATCTGCAAAGGTTAAAGAAAACCAGCATCGCCGTAAGTGAGCTAAAACCCAAAAGTAAACCATCAGAAGAAAAAGCCAATATAATTATTGATGCCATGTTGGGCAGCGGCTTAAATAAACCCCTTGCAGGCGATTATAAAGCATTGGTTGAATACCTGAACATCTTACAGAAAACTACAGTTGCTGTTGATGTACCTACCGGTTTTTATACCGAAGGCGAGATAACTAAAGATGCTACTATCCTTAGGGCCGATCTGGCAATTACCTTCCAGCAGGCTAAACTAAATTTTTTATTGCCCGAATCTGCCCCACATATTACTTGCTGGGAAGCGGTAAAAATTGGGTTAAGCGAAGATTTTATTAGCTCGGTTAATACACCATACTTTTTTGTAGAGGAAAAAGACGCGCGCAGGTTGATTAAGCCCCGCCATAAATTTAGCAATAAAGGTACATACGGGCATGCCTTAATCATAGCCGGCAAGGATGAAACCATGGGGGCGGCATTACTATCTTCTTCTGCATGTGCGCACGCCGGAGCCGGCTTAACTACCGCATGCATCCCGCAAAGCGGCCTGGTTGCCTTAAACAGTTCTATGCCCGAAGTGATGGCCATAATACGCAATGAAAAGGAAGTACCTGATATTGGTTGGGATAAATTCAATACCATAGGCATTGGGCCGGGTTTAGGAAAGGGACCCGATGCGCTAAAAATACTACAAGCAATATTTAATAACTATAAAAAGCCGGTTGTTATTGATGCGGATGCTTTAAATATACTGGCAGAAAATAAAGCTTTACTCAACACCATACCGGCAGGCAGCATTTTAACGCCGCATATGAAAGAGTTTGACCGTTTATTTGGCAACCATATCAACTGGTGGCAACGCCTGCAAACGGCCAAAGAAAAGGCTGCTGAATACAGCATCAACATTATACTTAAAAACGACTATACTATTACCGCTACTCCGGAAGGAAAACTCTACTTTAATTCTACCAGTAATGCTGCTATGGCCAACGGCGGCATGGGCGATGTGCTAACAGGTATTATCACATCCTTACTGGCACAAAAGTATACTCCGCAGGATGCCTGTATATTGGGAGTATATATTCACGGTAAGGCCGGTGATGAACTGGCATTACCAAATCGTATGCATGTGGTGCTGCCAGGAAAAATAATAGCTCAATTACCATTAACCATGGCAAAATTAAAGGCATAAAAAAACGGATGCAAGTATTATACATCCGTTTCTAATTAACTATTAACTGATCTTATAAAGAACAAATACTTCAAACTAAGTATATATATGACGCAGCATATATCTAATAGTTACAGTAACAATCCTTTTTTATTTTGGTTTTTATGAATAATTAAAATGTAAAAGGCCGTTTGCAAATGCAATTTGGCGTTTTTACATCCGTAGATTATAAATATCTGTTATTTTGCCGCTCCCATAACAACCATTTGGTCAAGCGTTGGGCTAACACTGCCGCCCATAGGCTCAAGTGTTACTGCAAAGGCATCGGCAGCGGCTATTAATTTCATTTGTTTTACACTTGTAGTATCGGTATTCAAATCAAATACCCCCATATCAACAGGTTTACCGCCTACAAGTGCCCATAACTGGTATTGGTGTTGTTTATCATGTACAGGCAATTTCATGCTATGCATGTCTACAACCACCTTTTTCGTAGCCGGGCTCCAGGCCAGTGTCATGGCAGATTGCGGCGTTTTAGCCACGCCTTTTAATCTCAATATCCTGTAAGATGTATCACGGTACATGTCCAGTTCCCTATCCATTACATTTACCTGGTTAGCAATTTTCTGCTTATCCAGTTGCATAGCGGTAAGTTGTGAAGATGACTCCTGTAGTCTACTGTATAAATTAATTAACCCATAAATACTTATCAGTAATAAAGTAAGGCAAGCAGCAAAAGCATACTTATAAAAAGTATTACGCCTTACTTGCAAAGGCACAATATCGTTCTCAAAAACTTCTTCGCCGGAGTGTTTGCGCGGTTTGGTAAAAGTTCGGTCGTCACCTAAGTTAATAAGTAACCCGTTTAAAACTTTATCACGTACGGCTTCCGGCGGTTCAACTGCATATTCTTCGGCATACAACTCTAACGACTGCTCAATCTGGTCAATTTCTGCCTTCACAGCAGCGTGCTTGGCGGCCATCTCTTCAACCTGTAACCTTTCTTCCGGAGATAAATCCCCCAGTACGTAAAGTTCCAGTATGCCTGATTCGATATATGCTTTAATATTTTCCACTTCTTAATTAAAATGTTTTCTGAGTTGTAGTATAGCCATTCTTAATCGTGTTTTAATGGTTCCAAGTGGTACGCCAAGCTCTTCGGATGCTTCCACATGGGTGTACCCTTTAAAATACACTAAATCAAGAATTGATTTTTGCTCGGGTTTTAGAGTAGATACTAATTCCTTGATTCCCAATAACTCAGGTTTGTAAGTTGTGTTCCTTTGCTCGTCAATGAAAGTTACGTTATTCTCAAGTTCCTGGTTTTTGTTTTGGTTCTTAAAATCTTTAGATCGTACTTTATCAATAGAAAGGTTACGGGCAATATTAACCATCCAGGTAAACAGGCGGCCTTTTTCACTGCTGTATCCCGAAAAAGAATGCCATATTTTTACAAAAGTTTCTTGTAAAACATCTTCGGCAAGGGCTGTATCAGGTATAATTCTGGAGATAACACCAAATAACGAAGCCGAATACATATCATATAATGCTTCAATCGCTATTTTTTCACGATTGCGCAGCGAAAGCACCAACTCTTCCTCAGACAATGATATTTTACGTCTTCTGGTCACTATTGGTGAATATAGAAATGATTAATTACATTTCAAACAAATGCTTTTCAGCATGATATGATGACCGTACCAATGGGCCGCTTTCAACATATCTGAATCCTTTTTTTAATCCCCATTCTTTATAGCTGGCAAATTGGTCTGGATGTATCCAGTCAATTACCGGGTGGTGGTTACGGGTTGGCTGTAAATACTGGCCTAGTGTTAAAATATGTACACCTGCTTCCAGCAGGTCATCCATTGCTTCTAAAACATCGTCTTCCTTCTCGCCCAAGCCAAGCATAATGCCAGATTTTGTGCGTAAACCAGTTGCTGAAGTCCTTTTTAAAGCTTCCAAACTGCGGTCATATTTAGCTTGTATACGCACTTCGCGGGTTAAGCGGCGCACGGTTTCTAAGTTATGTGATACCACTTCTGGCCGGGTTTCAAGCACGCGGTCAAGGTTATCCCATATCCCTCTAAAATCGGGCAATAAAGTTTCCAGTGTAGTATCAGGGCTTTCCCTGCGTATAGCGTTAATGGTTTCGGCCCAAATGGTTGAACCACCATCTTTCAGATCGTCGCGGTCTACCGAAGTAATAACACAGTGTTTCACCTGCATAAGCTTAACCGAGTTAGCTACACGGTTAGGCTCGTCTGTATCAACTGCCAAAGGTCGGCCGGTTGCAACGGCGCAAAAAGAGCATGAACGGGTGCAAATGTTCCCTAATATCATAAAGGTTGCCGTACCGGCTCCCCAACACTCGCCCATGTTTGGGCAATTACCACTTTCGCAAATGGTATGCAGCTTGTGCTCATCAACCAAACCACGCACGTGAGCGTATTCTTTCCCTACAGGTAGCCTAACTCTAAGCCAATCTGGCTTACGTTGCGGCTGACTTACTGGCACTACAGGCAAATCAATCATAGATACAAAATTAGTTAAAAATGTTATAAATGTTGTAA
>JAQBNY010000045.1 GCA_028288315.1 Mucilaginibacter sp. | reverse complement strand
GAAATATCTGATCAATTAGGATTTGATACCAGTTCTCACTTCAGTCGCTTTTTTAAGCACTACGCCGGCCTCAATCCATCATCGTTTAAAAATAAACAGTAATTGTGGTTCTTTTTACACGAATAATGGCATTGCCTTTAGATGGATTAAACAAGAATTTTGCTTTTCATTTAATTAATGAAACAGCATAGCACATGAATGTGCCGAGCTGTTATTTATTAGCAAAAAACTCTAACTATAAAAAAATGGGAGCAAAAAAATGGATCGTAGATCCCCTGCATTCGGAAGTGCAATTTAAAGTTAAACATCTTGTAATTTCTACAGTTACCGGATTCTTCAAAAATTTTCATGGTGGCGCAACCAGCAAGGAAGATAATTTAGAATATGCTGAGATACATTTTTCGGTAGATGTAAGCAGTATAGATACCAATCAGGCTTCGCGCGACGAACATCTTAAATCTGCCGAATTCTTTGATGTGGAAAATCATCCGCATATTTCTTTTCAATCCACATCCTTTGTAAAGGTAAAAGCTGACAAGTATAAATTGGAAGGCGATTTAACTATAAAAGGCATAACTAAGTCTGTAGAATTAGAGGCAGAGCTTGGAGGCATTGCTAAAGATTTTAACGGAAATACCAAAATTGGCTTTGAAGTTACCGGCACTATCAACAGAAAAGAATTTGGCCTTATTTACAGTGCCTTAACTGAAAGTGGCGGCCTTGCACTTGGCGAAAACATTAAGTTAAGTGCAAATATTCAACTCACAGAAGAAGTTTAAAAAATTACCCTGCTAACAGCATCTACCTAATGAGAAGTAAAAAACCACCGAAAAACGGTGGTTTTTTTATTTATAAAGGATATATAATAATTGGTAAAATTGCCAATAAAGGTGTAAAAGCCTGCCTTTTAGCAGTTCATTTGAATCTTTTCTTTTCATTTCGGGTGCTATCATGTCTCAAAGATAGCGTAGAAAATTAATGCGGTAAATTCCAAAAACCCGGCTTATAGAACCAATTTTTCAAGGTATAACACATATATCTTTACCGGCTTCATTGCTAATACAAAGCTGTAATTACTCCATAATAATCGAATGTTCCACATTTATCTGTTTCAAAAAATATTCATCGTGAGATACAACTATGAGCGTTCCTTTATATTGATTAATTGCCGTTGTTAAAATTTAGATGTTTTGAATGTCAAGGTTATTTGTGGGTTCATCTAATACAATTATATCCGGGGCTTGGTTGCTTATTGTTAATGAACAAAGCATTAATCGCATTTTCTCTCCACCGCTAAGCGCCTTACACGGTTTATCCCAATATTCTTTTGTAAACAAAAACCTGTTTAAGCGAATCTTTATATCATGTTCCTGCAATACCCCTGAATTATACTGTTGCGCCTGTTCATAAACGCTAAGCTTGTTATCTATTAATGAGTAATCCTGATCAATGTAAATAGCCTTAACACCAGATCTGTCAATTGTTCCGGACCGGGGTTCAAGTTCGCCTAAAATCATTTTTATTAACGTTGTTTTGCCAGATCCGTTTAACCCTTTAACAACAATACGTTCACCACTCGTAATTTGAAAGTTTAAGGCCTGTTTCCAAAGCAATTGGTCGCCGTATCCAAAATTAACATCCTTTGCGGTAATCAAGATCTTCCCTTTATGAAGTGCAGAATTATCAAAATCCATCTTCATTTTGTCCACATCAGGCAATTCTTTGCGCAACTGATTTAGCTCCAGCGAAATGGCGCCTACTTTTTCGGCATGAACACCCTTCATACGCGAAGTGCTTTTCTCGGCATTGTTTTTAAGCGTTTTCATTAAAATGGTAGGAACTCCCGCTTTCTCTTGTTTTTTCTTTCCACGGGCATCCAATTTTTGTTGCCGTTCCAAAGATTCTCTTTCCGTTTCTTTTGCTTTACGGAGTGCTTTTTCTTTGCTCTTCAAATCCTGATTCAAAGCATCGCTTTCAATAATTTTCTGTTCTGCATAAAAATCATAATTACCGCCATAAATTGTTATACCACGTTTATTGAATTCGCAAACGGTATTAAGCAGATTCAATAAAGCCCTGTCGTGGCTAACCACCATTAAAGTATTTGTTGTAACCTTTATATAATTGTAAAGAATGCTTCTGCTGAATTGATCTAAATGATTGCTTGGCTCATCTAACAAAACTATTTCGGACCGGTGTATGCTTATTCCTGCAAGAAAAACCTTTGTTTTTTGTCCGCCGCTAAGGGTTTCCATTTTTTGAGACAGGTCCAATTCCTCAAGCTTCCAATGCATAAAGGCTTCCTTGCACCGTTCTTCAATTGCCCAGTCATTATCAAGCAATGTCATATTTTCATCGGTAACATTCCCGTCCAGAATTTCTTTTAATGCGTTTAGTTTATCCTCAATCTGAAGAGCTTGAGCAATACTATAATTATTGTACTGGCCAAAAATCTGCGCCACATAGTAAGGCTTTGAACCAGCTTTTACAAGTCCGTTTGTAGGATGTAAACTTCCGGCTAAAATTTTCAGAAGGGTTGATTTCCCCACTCCATTATTGCCTATCAAGGCAATTTTTTCTTGTTTATTGATGATGAGATTTATATCGGCAAACAATAAATCTCTATTGGGATGTATGTATGTAACGTCTTGTAGAATAAGCATAATTTCCTTCTTTAAAGGGTGAATAATTACAAGGGCCTTCTATTTGGTCCTGTTTATTTTCCTGAAAGAAATTATTTATTACATAAAGGGGGCGTTTTAATTACGTGGGCAAAGGTAATAAAATAATACAAACAGCTATTTCAGCTTGTGGGCCTATAATAAAAAAGTCCCGGGAAATAATTTTCCCGGGACTTTAATTTATATTTTTAAGATTGATCAGATGTTATTTATCCCACCAAACACGTGAGGTTAAAACATCACCGCCCGGCACTGAATTATGTGCTGCATTGTAATTTGTGGTGTTTGTACCAGCTTCTGAAACAGGATAAGGGAAACGGCGAGGTATGGTTGCGCCTGTAGCATTTCCTGGATAGTTTACAGGAGTTAGTACCGGATAACCCGTTCTGCGCCAATTAGCCCATGATTCATAAAAATCAAGCATTGTATTGGTTAATAACCAATATTGCGTGTTAATCATGTTAAGGCCATTGGCCGGATCGTATGGATGTGCGGCTACATAACTAGCAGCGGCGGCATCGCTTACGGTAGCTGCAACATCATACTGCGAAAGGTAGGTAATAGCTGCCTTAACACCAGCTGTATAATGTATGGCTGCACTTCCTATTCCAAATCGTTCAGCTGCATCCGCCAGTAACAATTCAGATTCGGCATAAGTTAGTACAAACGTAGGGCCGTTTCTTTTAATTAAAGCAGGTGCCGGAGACGAATAATCGTTAAAACTGGTAAAGCTTGGATCAGACATTATTGACAACGTTGGCACTGCGCTGAAATCCTTACCGTTAGGCATACCCTTTTGTACCGCTGCGCTTGAGTTTGCAGCTGGGTTTTGCACTTTGGTAGCATCACTAAGATATAAAGAGGTTACGGCTACAGCGCTTAAGCGAGGATCGTTAGTGCTTTTAAGTTGATCAATAAACGCCTTAGACCAACGCACATAGTAGTTTTCCTGACCGCCATCGCCTAGCAATATCTGGCTATTGCGGTTAACGGTTATACGGCCTCCGGTAGCATCACCTAAAATGTATGCATTATCATCATTACTGATCATTGTTTTACCAACTACCTGTGTAGCGTAAGTTTTAGCAGTGGTAGGGTCAGCCTTACTCAGGCGCATGGCAATACGCAGCATCAAGGTATTACCAAAACGCTGCCATTTAGCAATATCGCCGTGGTACATTACATCGCCGGTTGGTTTATCAGCAGCGGGGTCTAAAGCCGCGGTAGCCTCACTCACTTCTTTCAGCAAATCTGTATAAATGTCCTGCTGTTTATCATATTTAGGGAAGAAGTTTTTGTCGTAAAAACCTAAACCCGCCTCTGAATAAGGTACATCGCCATAAAGGTCTGTAATACGTTCAAAGATCAGGGCACGCATAATACGGGCTATCTGGTGCAGGTTTTTGTATTGTGCTTTACCATTGGTAGATTGAATAACATCAACAATAGGCCTAACCTGCTCAGGATAAGCACCATCGCCGCCGGTAGGTGTATTTGACGAAGAGCCCCAGTAAGCAGCTGTGTAACCTGCGTTAAGCAAATATTTATCGCCTGCCCAGTAGCCTATAACGGATGAGAATCCCTGCATCATGGTTGAGCAGTAGATGAGGTTGGCCCTCCAGGTATCAAAGCTAAAATCGGTACTGCCGGTATAACCCAGCTGTGCGCTGGTTAATACAAAATTAGGGTCAAAAGTACTTTGGTTGTATGTAGCCGGGTTAGTGTTGGTTTGATTAAAATCCTTTCTACATCCCGAACATATCAACAGTGCCGCAATCATTACTGCGGTGTATTTTAATATTTTATTCATCTTAATAAGATTAGTTGTTGTTGATTATAATTTTACACTCAGATTTAAACCAAAGGTTCTGGTTGGAGGCACACCGCCCAGCTCTAAACCGGCAGCATTATAGCTATAAACCGATTCAGGGTCGATGTTATCTGTTCTCTTCATGATATAAAACAGATTACGCCCAACTAAATTAATTGTAACACCTTTTATAACATTGTTAAACATTTTTGCCGGGAAGCTATAACCAAATGTTGCCTGACGGAACTTGATAAAGCTGGCATCCTGCACAAAAAGACTTGATACATTGTTAGCCAAAGTACCGTAATAGCTGGCTGCCTGGTTGCCCAGTGCATCGCGGTTAACTAAAGTTGCCTGGTGCAAACCTAACACGTAGCCGTAATAATCTGTGGCAGAAAATATTTTGCCGCCAAACTTGGCATCAATTAAAAACGAAAGATTGAATCTTTTGTAATTAAAGGTGTTGGTAATGCCGGCAGTCCATTTGCCATAGGCAGAGCCATAAGCTTTTAAGTTGCCTTGTTCAGGTACGCCATTGGCATCTTTTACAATGGCGCCATTTGCATCATACTTATAATCAAAAGCCATTATTTGGTTAATTGGCAGGCCTACTATGTTTTGGGTAAAACCAACACCACTACGTGATGTAGCACCCGGCAGTGAGCTTTGACCCGCGGCAAGTGATACAACAGTATTGTTGTTCATTGATCCGTTAAAACTGGCTTGCCAGCTAAAGTTTTTTGTTTTGACTGGTGTGCCTGACAGTAAGGCCTCAACCCCACGATTGCGTAACTGGCCAATATTTAATATTGCGCCGCCGTAACCTGATGTTACAGATGCCGGTGCAGCAACAATCTCATCAGTTGAGTTTTTGTTATACCAGGTCAAATCTAAACTTAAGCGATCATGCAAAAAGCGTAGTTCAGTACCAATTTCAAGCTCTGATGCTATTGAAGCAACCAGGCTGCTGTTAGGTACATTTAAGTTTGAGATAACACCCAGCGGGCTGCCGTTAAGCGATGCGGTGTTAAAGTTGTATGCCAGTTGTGTTTGGTACGGATCGGTAGCCTGCCCAACTTTTGCAAAACCTGCACGCAGTTTACCAAAGCTTAACCAGCTTGGGTGCCAAAGTTCAGAGAATACAAATGAACCGGTTACTGATGGATAAGTTTTATTTAAAGGATTGTTTGTGCCAGGCGTGGCCAGAGTAGAGAACCAGTCGTTACGTAACGAACCGGTAACGTACAGATAACTTTTGTAATCAACCTCAAGCGTGCCATAAACCGAAGCAACTTTTTGCTCTGACGGCGCATAGGTTGGGGTTGCCTGCTGGCTGGCGTTTGTAATTACATATACATAAGGTACAGCAAAGTTGGTGCCGTTAAGGCCAAAATATTCAGATTTTGTTCTGCGATAGCTGCCTCCTATGTTAGGGCTTATAGTAAAGTCTTTTATTTTAAACGTTTTGCCAAATAACACATCAGCGTTAATGTCTGAAAAGTTATTGGTAGTTTCCATTATGGCACCTAAGGGACGGTAAGCGGTACCAGTTGGCACAACAGAGGTATATCTGTCATTATAAGCATCCCTGCCTACACGGCCCTGCATGAAATAACCACTGTCGAAATTATAACGCAGGCTGGCTGATGATATTAAGCGCTGACGGCTTGTGTTGTTAATAAAGTTTTCGGCCGCAAAATATGGGTTGGTAGCAAATGTATTTGACGAATAGCCGTACTCGGAACCATCAGGGTTAACTGCTTTTTTAAGGGTTAACACATCAAGGCTGGTTGGCAAAAAGGTAACGTTGAAGTTAGAGTTACCAGAAGCATCACTTAATACAGGCCTGTTATGTGCCTGTTCTAATATATAGTTGTTCCTAACATCCAAACTTAAGTGTTTTGTGATGTTATAGTTACCGGTTAAGTTAAATGTTTGCCTGTTTAAGCCAGAATTTGGGGTAATGGCGTTATTGGTAAGATCGCTGGCCGAAAAGCGGACAGAGCCTCCTTCAAAGCTCTTATTAAATGCCACTGTATTGGTAGCACTTGTACCTGTGCGGTAAAAGTTCTGTAAATTATTTGGCTGCGCGGTATATGGTCTTGATACACCGTCAAATTGCACAACGCTTGATCCATCCAGCTTACCGCCCCAGCTTGACTGGCCGGATTGGAATGCTTCTGCCTGTGTGGTTGGTTTAACGCCATTTGCGCCCTGGCCATATACATGTTGCCAATTAGTAGGGTCCGTAACGCTTTCTACAACGTAGTTAGAGTTAAACTCAATGCCGCTATCCTTACCGCTTTTAGTAGTTATTAATATAACACCCGCTTTACCACGGTACCCGTATAGTGCAGATGCAGCTGCACCTTTCAATACAGATATAGTTTCAATATCATCGGGGTTAAGGTTGCCCACAGCATCCCCTAAATCAGGCGTGTTATCATACTGGCCACCCGGTGCCGAATGTTGTGTATTTTCCATAGGCACACCATTAACTACATATAAGGGCTGGCTGGTTTGTGATATGCTGGATACACCACGAATAATAACATTTGATGACGAGCCCGGGCCGCCAGCAGTAGGGCTAACATTTAAGCCGGCTACCTTGCCTTCCAACGAATTCATAACGTTTGGCTCGCGGGCCTGGGTCAGCTCATCGCCTTTTACTTCAGTTACCGAGTAGCCTAATGCCTTACGCTCCTTTTTGATACCTAAGGCGGTTACTACAACCTCACCAAGCTGTTGTGAATCTTCACTCAAAACAATTGATAACTGTGCAGGCGAGGCAATAGTTACCTCTTTTTTAATGTAACCTATATAATTAAAAACCAGCACATCGCCAACATTGGCATTTAAACTAAACTGGCCGTTAATGTTGGTTTGTACTCCGTTTTGGGAGCCCTTTACCATTACGGTAACACCTATTAAAGGCTGCCCGGTAGCATCGCGCACAGTACCAGAAATTTTTATGCTGATGTTTTTATCAACCGGAGCAGGGGCAAGTTGTGGTATATCGGCTAAGTTTTGTGCAACACCAATATAATTACCTACAATTTTAAATTGCAACTGCGTTTTTTCCTGCAATTGCTTTAACAACTCGGGCAGTTGCTGGTTCTTAACGCTAAGGGTTAAGGCAGGCAAATTGTTCAGTATTTGGTCGTCATAAACAAAACTAACTTTTGCCTGTTGCTCAATACGTTTAAAAACCTGTTTAACACTGGCTTTTACAACATTAAGGTTCATCTCCTGGGCTTTGGTACCGATAGCCATCAACATGGATGAACAACATACCTGGATGCTAATTATTATTGTTGAAATGCGCATGCATTTTCGAAGTATAGGCAAAGATTTGCCGTAAAAATTTATCATATTTGTATGGTTTAAAGCATTTAAACTAAGCCATCTGTATATGGGTCTCAAGCATATATGCAGAGGCTGCTAACATTCCGGGGGCATTAACAGTGTTCCCGGTTTTTTTTCTGCTTAGCTGCTAAACAGAAAAACAGGGTTATCTTATCACTACTGTACTATCATTAGCTATTTGATATTTAAAGTGTTTAGCAAAACTTAATACTTGCATGATACTATCTAAACGCTGGCTGCCCAATACGATAGATATACGCTCATTCAGTAATTTTTTATTCTCAACTATTATGGTGGTATTATATTCTTTCTCTAATGCCTTAAATACATTCTCCAGATTTTCCTGGTCAAACATGGTATTGTTTTTAAACCAGGCTTTATCTATGGTTTTGTGTGCAGGCTGTTTTACCAGATGATTAGTTATGGTGCTTAATACCGCCTCCTGTTCAGGCAATAAAAAGATGGCTTTTTTATTGATGCTGTTTGGCATGGTAACGCCCACTTTTCCTGTAATTACGCTTACGCGTGTTTCGCCCTCTTTTTTATAGTTGCGTACATCAAATGATGTACCCAGTACGGTAACATTCATTTTTTTTGTTTTCACAATAAATGGGTGGTTTGTTTGATGTTTAACATCAAAAAATGCCTGGCCCTCAACCAATTCAACCTGGCGGCATTTAGCTGTAAAATGTGATGGATACATGAATACCGATCCGGCTTTGAGCCATACCCTTGAGCCATCTGGCAATGTAATATGCAATACCCTGTTCAAGGGAACATTTACTACCTGGTTATTGGTAGTTTTAATGGTACCTATTTTTAAGTTGGGTTTAAATATGAAAAAGCCTAATGTTACTATAGCAGCAATGGAAGCCGCCCACATCAGGTGTTTAATAAAAAAATGTTTCTGTTTTACAGAAATGGCCTCTTCAGGCTGCAGCTTTTGCGTTATACTATTAAATATGCGTTGTTTTACCTGATCTGCTGTTTCTGCGTTATCAACATAAATGTCTTCACATTCACTAAGATGAATGATATCATACCATTTACTCAATAGTTCTTTCTCTGCTATGGATGCAGTGCCATCAAAGTATTTTTTAGCTAATAACTCAAGTAAATCTTTATCCATAGATACAATTTCGTGTATTCGTTTATATAGAGTGCACTTAACACTAATTACCCTTGCTCATATTTTAAATAAATAAATTTTTTTTGGCGAAAGGAGGACTATTGTTTAGTCCTATTAAAAAGATTGGCAATCAAGCAAATTAAGACGCCTATTTTCGGAAAAGCATAAGAGCTATAGTAATCAGTAAAGCCTCACTTATAGCACTACCTAAATTTGTCCGGATTATACGTAAAGCTTTAGTAAGATGACCTTCTGCTGTTTTTTGAGACATTTTCAAATTTCTGGCTACATCAGCCAGTGGCTGGTCATACAGCTTATTGTGTTGAAAAACCAGGCGGCATTTTTCAGGCAATTTATTGGAAAGCTCAGTAACTATTTGCAATAATATCTTATGATCTATATTAAATTCAACCACGCTACCTTTATTTAATAAGCCCAATTGCTCTTCTTTTGCCTTGCTCTTTTTTTGTTTGGATAAATAATGGTAAACGCTGTAACGGGCCATTGCTGCAAGGTAACCTGCCAGTGATTGGATATTGAGGGTGTTGTTATTTTTCCAGAGAATTAAAAATACGTCCTGTACAATCTCTTCGGCGGCATCTGTATCTTTTAATAGTTTATACGCAATAAAATAAAGCTTATCCCAATAGCGGTTATATATTTCTGTAAATGCATTTGAATCGCCATTCTTTAATAGAATAGCCAGCTCATCATCACTATAGTTAACTACATTCACAAGTTTCTAATTTTAACGCTAAATTTATATAAAAATAACACACATGTTGAAATTTTATTGTTAAATCTGCAAATTTTAACCACCTTTTTAAATTTCAGATAATTTAATTTCCATATTGCAGCTAAAAAGTAAGGATATAGTTAAAAATAGTAGGCAATCCACTAAAATTAACCCACATTTGGTTTAGAAACTCCCCCTAAATACTAATAATAAAAAAAGAATTGGATTTTATTAATTGTAATCTCGCCCCAAAGACGGGTATTTTTGAAATACAAACATATATTGAGGAGACAGAGAAGAATACTTTACTCTATGAGGAGAAAAACTTTGATAAGCGTATGGAGGCCATAGACTTCATCGAGTTTCAAGTTATTGATCATATTGAAGGGCTCCTCCGAAAAACAACTCAACCAGATAAACTGATTTTGTTGAAATATAGTATTGAAAAAATAAAATCTCAGCTGGAAGAAATTAATATTAACCTATTTCAAAAACTTCGGGCAAATATTCGAATAGGGAGATACACAGGAAAAGAATTAAAAAATCTGATTAATGAATACGTCGATTTTAATTTAGATTATAACGAACACCAGGAAGAAATAGGTTATGATAACCTTGATATCTTTATCAATGGATTATCTCCCTTACAGACTATGCCAGAGCAGACTAAAGATTTAGAACCGGAAATGGTATATTATCAAAAAACGCCAGCCAGAGTCGTTTTCGAACTTGTTGATAAATCTCATTTCATGAAAGAAGACGTCTTTTTTGATTTGGGCTCTGGCTTGGGTCAAGTAGCCATCTTGGTAAATCTTCTCACCGGAATCACAGCTAAAGGTGTAGAGTTTGAGCCAGCTTTTTGCAATTACGCGAGGGATTGCGCTGCAGAGCTTAATTTACGCAATGTGACATTTATAAATACCGACGCGCGGAAAGCAGACTATTCTGAAGGAACTATATTTTTTATGTTTACTCCCTTCAAGGGTGAAATCCTGCAAGAGGTTTTAGAAATTTTGAGGAAAGAATCACTATTGAGAAAAATTAAAATCATTACTTATGGACCTTGTACTGCTCAAGTCGCTTTACAAAGTTGGCTGGATTTTGCAGTTCCGAAAGATGATAATATTTATAAACTGGGTGTTTTTACCAGTTTTTAAGATTGAAGAACCATCTCCGGTATTCAATGTAACTTTTCCAACCAATTGTCCCTTTTAAAAATATCTTTCTTATTACAAAGACCTCAACATATTTGATACCGACAATGGTGTGAGCCACAAAGGGCATACACATGAACTTGCACTAAATGTGAATAAAGATTATATTAGTTGGTCTTTTAAGCCCTATGAAACAACTGTTTAAGCTACTATTTATCGTCGCTTTTATTATACCTCCTATTTGGGTATCAGGTCAGAATATAATTGATCAATTTACCGTTGCCGATTCATTGTATAATTGTGCCAAATATTTTTATGAATAACGGCATTAAAAGACGAGATGGCTTTGTTGGAGAAAAATTGATAAATGTTCCATTGAAACTATTAGAAGAGGTCAAAAAGAAGAACTCTGAACTTTTTCCAATTTATATTACTCAGATAGGATACTTTCCAAAAGCAAGCTTTCATTACCGGGAGCGCCGGAAAGGATGTGAGGATAATATATTGATTTATTGCCTTCAGGGTAAAGGCTTTTATATATTAGGAGATAAACGTTACGAAGTTAATTGCAACGAGTTCATTATAATTCCGGCTACTGATAAATATATGCGTTACTGGGCAGATAATAACGATCCATGGACTATTTATTGGGTACATTATACCGGAAACCGCATCCATGCCTTTAACCACGAACTAAATGTTAGTATAACAAATGGCCCTGTACTGATTCCATTTAATGAGAAAGCTTTAGAAATATGGCAATACATATATCAAACCCTTGAAGTAGGATTCAGCACTGAAAATCTGTGTCATGCAAGCTTTTGTCTTTACCATTTTATAGCTACGTTTCTGTTCAAAAGCCCTCAGATTAAAAATGATAATGATGACAGAAATAACATTATTACAAAAACCATTCACTTTATGCGCGATAATATTAGTAAAAAACTTTCCGTGGAGGAAATGGCCCAAAGCCATAGTTTATCGGCATCGCATTTTTCAAACCTCTTCCATAAAGCTACCGGAATGCCCCCTATTGATTACTTTATCCATATCAAAATGCAAAAAGCTTGTCAGTTGCTTTATACAAATGATGATAAGATACGAAATATAGCTGCCACCCTGGGTTATGATGATCCATATTACTTTTCGCGAATATTTAAA
Organism: Mucilaginibacter sp.; assembly: GCA_028288315.1. GTDB lineage: Bacteria > Bacteroidota > Bacteroidia > Sphingobacteriales > Sphingobacteriaceae > Mucilaginibacter. The sequence goes on along the minus strand of JAQBNY010000045.1, from coordinate 7,524 downwards.
AAATACATCGGCTCATCGCCAGAACAATATCGCTTAAATATTAAAACACCATTTTCAACAACAAATAAGTAACTTAATGCTTTGACATACCGAAGCAATATCTGCAAGTACTCTCAATAAGTATATTATTTGAATTTTTTATTGGCGGCACGCCTGTTTTATCCTTGGATAATGAACAAAAGGCATTTATGACCACCATTTTTCAAAAGATAACTATCCCTAAATCCCAAAGGATTAAAATTGTTTGAAATCCTTACTTTTTTGTTTGATTATCATTAACAGCACATTTGCCGAGGGTTGTAACTCTGTCTTTATAAAATTGATTGTTACCGTAGCTGCAATAGGCATATAACAATATGCTGAGACAATTGTTAATCCTTCACCGGTCAATAGTAAAAGCAAATAGTTATGAGTACAGCAGAAAATCAAGCATCCAACACCATCTTTCCAAAAGGCGATAGAGCCCCAACTGAATATTTTACGGGCACCGCATGGATAAAACCACTGGTTGCAAATGATACCACTTTCAACAGCGTGATTGGCAATGTGGTTTTTGAACCTGGTGCAAGAAACAACTGGCACAACCATCCGGGCGGGCAAATTTTGATTGTTACAGATGGCACAGGCTACTACCAGGAAAAAGGAAAAGACATACAAATACTTCAAAAAGGCGAGGTAGTAACTATCCCGCCTGATGTAATTCACTGGCATGGCGCCACTCCAGACAGCGAATTCACACACATAGCGATCAGTACAAATACGCAAAAGGGAGTAGTAGATTGGTTACAGCCTGTAACCGACGAAGAATACTATAGCTTAAAAAATAAGGGAGACAGATAATGCAAAAGCGAAAATTAGGGAACAGCGGTCTTGAAGTATCTGCTTTAGGGCTTGGCTGCATGGGGATGAGCTTTGGTTACGGCCCGGCTACAGATACACAGGATGCCATCAAACTTTTACATGCGGCTGTGGAACGTGGTGTCACCTTCTTTGACACCGCGGAAGCTTATGGGCCGTTTAAAAACGAAGAGTTACTTGGAGAAGCGCTTGCACCATATCGCGATCAGGTGGTAATTGCTACTAAATTTGGCTTTGAAGATGGCGAAACGGCGAAGGGAATGAACAGCCAGCCAGAAAATATCAGGAAGGTGGCAGAGGCGGCACTTAAAAGACTGAAGACCGACCATATTGACCTGTTTTATCAGCACCGTGTTGATCCAAACATTCCCATTGAGGATGTGGCGGGAACCGTTAAAGACCTGATACAAGAAGGGAAGGTAAAACACTTCGGCCTTTCGGAAGCAGGCGTACAAACTATTCGTAAAGCTCATGCTGTACAACCAGTAGCTGCTCTTCAGAGCGAATATTCACTGTGGTGGCGAGAGCCGGAGCAAGAAATCCTGCCGACTCTTGAAGAGCTTGGTATTGGCTTCGTTCCTTTCAGCCCATTGGGAAAAGGTTTCCTTACCGGAAAAATTGACGAAAATACTGAGTTTGATAAAACCGACTTCCGTAATATCGTTCCTCGTTTTAGCCCGGAAGCCCGTAAAGCAAATCAGGCTTTGGTGGATCTGCTGGGTAAGATAGCCCAACAAAAAAATGCTACTCCGGCTCAGATAGCGCTTGCCTGGCTGCTGGCGCAAAAGCCCTGGATAGTTCCAATTCCGGGTACTACAAAGCTACACCGCCTGGAAGAAAACCTCGGTGCAGCCGATGTGAAGCTTACGACTGATGACCTTAGAGAGATTGAAAATGCTGCGTCAAATATTACAATTGAAGGAGCCCGCTATCCGGAACACCTTCAAAAAAGAGTGGGAAAATAGCAATTGAAAAATGTAATTATTCTGGGGGCTAGTGGCAATATTGCCAAACATGTGATTGATATTTTAGTTAAAAATGATGACATCAATCTTACCCTGTTTTTGCGCAAAGTCAGCCGTTTAATAACTGCTTGAAAACCTCATTTTAATAAAATTCTATAAAATGATGCAGAAGTACAGGGCTGCAGCTATCGCAGCGCCAACTAAGGGGGATATTACCGGTATCCACGCATAGTTCCAATCACTGGTGCCTTTTCCTTTTATGGGCAGCAGCATATGCATGAAGCGGGGACCCAGATCGCGGGCCGGGTTAATCGCGTAACCGGTGGTACCACCAAGGGCTAAACCAATGACCCACACTAAAAAGGTTACGGGTATAGCACCTACAGAGCCTAAACCAACAGGTGTTTTGGCCGGCGTGATCTCGGCACCAGTAATATAAAAAATAGTAAACAACAATACAAAAGCACCTATTACCTCGCTGGCTATGTTTGATACGTAATTGCGCACCGCCGGGCCGGTACAAAATACACTAAGTATGGCCGCAGGATCATTGGTACGTTTAAAATGGTCATAATACATTATCCAAACTAAAAACGCGCCAATGCAGGCGCCTGTAAATTGGGCTATGATATAAGGTATAACACTTGCCCAGGCAAATTTGCCGATGAGAGCCAGTGCAATGGTTACAGCAGGGTTAAGGTGCGCGCCGCTGTAGGGGCCCGCAACAACTACACCCACAAAAACAGCCAGGCCCCAGGCGGTGGTAATCACCATCCAGCCGCTGTTATTGCCCTTGGTATCTTTCAAAACTACATTGGCTACAACGCCATCGCCTAATAGTATCATCAGCATGGTGCCGATAATTTCGGCTACAAATGGAGACATGTTTAAATATTTTAATGGTGAGTATTAAATTGATACAGGATGACCAGTGTTAGACCAGCATTGGGCCGTGCTTACTGCCCGTTTCCAGCCGTCAATTCCTTTTTTTATTTCTTCGAGGTCATCCTGGGGTGTAAATGTGGCTTCAACTGCCCATAGTTGCTGAATTTCTGCAATGTTTTTCCAGTAACCAACAGCAAGGCCGGCCATATAAGCAACACCAAGCGCAGTGGTTTCAACTACGCCGGGCCGTATCACCTTGCAGTTTAACACATCCGATTGGAATTGCATCAGCAGGTTATTGGCCGTGGCCCCGCCATCTACACGCAACTCTTTGATCTCCATTCCTGCATCAGCTTCCATCGCTTTAAGCACATCCATGGTTTGGTAGGCTATTGATGCCAGTGCCGCCCGGGAAATATGGGCAGCAGTAGCGCCACGGGTGAGCCCAACTATGGTCCCTCGTACTTCGGGGTCCCAATATGGCGCCCCCAAACCTGCAAATGCCGGTACAAAGTAAACCCCGGCGGTATCTTCTACCGATGTAGCCAGTCGTTCAACATCTGCCGATGTTTTTATAATACCAAGGCCGTCTCGTAGCCATTGAACAACAGCTCCGCCTATAAAAATGCTGCCTTCAAAGGCGTAAGTAATTTCGTCATTTATTTTCCAGGCTATGGTGGTTAACAAGTTATTTTTAGACTGGATAAATTCCTGCCCTATATTCATCAGCATAAAACAACCGGTGCCATAAGTGTTTTTAACCATGGCCTTATCAATGCACATTTGCCCAAACAATGCGGCATGCTGGTCGCCTGCTATCCCGGCTATTGGAATTTTATGAGCAAACACACTGCCTGATGTTTCCCCATAAATTTGGCTCGATTGTTTTACTTCTGGCAACATACTTTTGGGGATGTTAAATAACTGAAGTAGTTCCTCGTCCCATTGTTGGTTGCGAATGTTGAACAGCATAGTACGGCTTGCATTAGTTACATCAGTCGCATGCACTTCGCCGTTGGTAAATTTCCAAACCAGCCAGCTATCCACAGTGCCGAAGGCCAGTTCGCCTGCTTCGGCCTGCTCCCGCGCGCCGTCTACATTATCCAGGATCCATTTTATTTTTGAGCCTGAAAAATATGCATCAATGACCAGGCCCGTTTTTTCACGTATGGTATTGCTGTGGCCATTTTGTTTGAGCTCTTCACAAAAGCCGGCAGTTCGCCTGTCTTGCCAAACAATGGCATTGTATACAGGCTCGCCGGTTTTACGGTTCCATACTATAGTCGTCTCGCGCTGGTTGGTAATGCCAATTGCTTTAATATTTGCGCCGCTTAAGCCGGCTTTTACCGTAACTTCAACCGCTACCGCTACCTGGCCTGCCCAAATTTCGTTCGGGTCATGCTCAACCCAGCCCGGTTTGGGAAAATATTGGGTAAATTCTTTTTGTGCCGATGCAATGCTCTTACCGGCATGATCAAAAATTATGGCGCGCGAACTGGTAGTTCCCTGGTCAAGGGCTAAAATATATTCCTGCATAATTTGGTTTGGTTAACCTTGGTTTATTTGTTGAATATCACATTAATATTGGTTATTTTAAAATGGATGTTAATACATAATTTTTTGCCGTTTGATAAAACGCCTTAACTTGTTCAGCTTCCCATGCTGTGTCCTTTTTAAGTTCGGCGGCCATCAGGCGGGCCACTTCAGGGGCCATTTCTATAGCCAACCGGGCATCTAAGAACAGTACACGTGTACGGCGGGCTAGTATATCTTCGACAGTGCGGGCCATTTCATTTCTTACCGACCAAATTACTTCGCCTCTAGTATAATTATCTTTTGCATTGACGGGATTTTTCCAGTCGGGGTTTTCATCGTGTAAAGCCAAAACTTTTTCAATATCGGCACCATAAACAAACAAATGGTTGTTCCGGTCAGGATTGGGACGACTGCCATGAATAGACAATCCGGCAGTTTTGCAAGACCTATTTGTGAGCCCGCCTATTTCAATGGCCTTGTCAATAATGTCCTCACCCATTTTACGATAGGTGGTCCACTTGCCGCCGGTTATGGTAATCAGGCCGGATTCGGACAGTATCAGCTTATGGCTCCGTGATATTTCTTTTGTTTTTGATGATCCGTTTTGCGGCGCGGCAAGCGGCCTTAGCCCTGCAAACACACTGAGGACATCCTGGCGGGTTGGTGCTTTGGTGAGGTATTTTGCTGCTGTACGTAAAATAAATTTCACCTCGGTATCTAAGGCCACAGGTTCAAGACTGGGAGATTCGATAGGCGTATCGGTGGTACCTACGAGTAATTTGCCATGCCATGGTACAGCAAACAACACCCGTCCGTCTTCGGTTTCAGGTATCATAAGGGCGTCTTCTGCCGGTAAAAATGAACGGTCAAGCACAAGGTGTACACCCTGACTTGGCCTAACCATCGGCTTTTTCTCCGGAGTATCCATTTTAAGTATATCATCTACAAATACGCCGGTGGCGTTAACAATTACTTTGGCCTTTAATTGATAAATTTCGCCGGTTTCAATATCACTGGCAGTTATGCCGGAAAGGTGTTCATTGATGTTCTTCAGCAAGCCTGTTACCTTAAAATAGTTAAGCAGGGTAGCACCTTGCTCCATAGCGGTTTGTGCCAGATTTATGGCGAGCCTTGAGTCATCAAATTGCCCGTCATAGTATACTACGCCTCCGCGCAGGCCCTTTTCTTTTAAGCCGGGCAAGCGATTTAAAGTCTCTTTTTTAGACAAATGCTTTGCACGGCCAAAGCTCAGTTTGCCTGCGAGGATATCATAAATTGTTAAACCGATGGTATAAAAGATGCCTCCCCACCAGTTATAGTTTGGGATGATAAAACGTTCGTTTTTTACAAGGTGAGGCGCATTTTTTAAAAGTAACCCTCTTTCACGCAAAGCCTCGCGCACCAGGCCGATATAACCCTGTGCCAGATAACGCACGCCGCCATGAGCCAGCTTGGTTGCCCTGCTGGAAGTTCCTTTAGCAAAATCGGCCTGCTCCAGTAGTAATGTAGAATAGCCCCGCGAAGCAGCATCAACAGCGGCACCAAGCCCGGTAGCCCCACCACCTACGATGATTAAATCCCAGGTTTTGTTGGTATCAGCTATATTCAGAAGGTTAGTCTCTCTTTTGAATAGGTTCATTTTTATTTCAAAAGGTTTTGGTATATTTCAAATATATAAAAAGTGAAACGAATAAAATCCATCTCGAAATTGATTATTCAATTGGGCAGGCAAATGCAAAACACATCGGTAACAGGTAATTATGCTGGACGGTATGTTATGCGGCGTTGTTTTTAGGCGTTGATGGCATCGACCCTGAAAGTGGCCTTAAAAAGGTATGTAGATAAGCTTTATTACAATGTTGACGGTACAATTCAAAAGTTATCCCAACAGGTAAACAAAGCTGAAAAAGCGTTTTTTAGCAAAAAAACCCGATTGTTAACACAAAACGCCCGAAATCAATTGATTTCGGGCGTTTTGTGTTTTCATACTAATTATTTTTCAGGGTTTCCGTGCCGGCAATTTAAAATTTAACGGTTCTTCATGTTTTAACATTTTACCTGCTTCGCCGGTCAACCATAAATAATAATCAGATGGCTTTCCTTCAAGATTAGCAAAAGCAGTGTTTGGGTTAGTGCTAACCGGCGGATTGTCAGTTACCTTGAAAATAGCCGTGCCTTCATTTACTTCATCAAACATAGCCACATATAACATGCTCGCTCCTGCTGACATAGCTGTTGATAGCATTTGCCAATAAAAACGCCCGCCCATCCGTGGTATTGATGCCAGTGGCTTTACATCATCCGGAAATTCATAACGGCTAAGATTATGCCAGCTAAATCCCGGATAAACACATGGAACGTAGCTGATATTATTGTTCCTGCACCACTTCATATCTTCAATTAAATCATCTCGGTACCTGTTCATATCATTGTGCAGCAGTGGGGAATAACGCTGTACGCTCCACGGCAAAACAATATCGCATTGTTTGATCAGATCATGCAGATAAGGATCAGGATTACAATCTCTATTTAGAGTCCTCCACGAATTAGGAACACCGATCATAACCGAACATCCGCCATAGACTGGGTCGTTCTTTAAAAAGTCTATCAGTCTTTCCAAACCGATATTACGGATATTATAGGAGCGGTCCGGGAAACCTGCACCCCATATGGCAACTATTGGCTTGCCGTTAAAGTGCAGGTAGGTTTGTGTTCCATCCTGGTTAGTAACTTTTAACTGATCAACTAAATATTTCCAATCTTCAATAATTGCAGAACAATCTTCTCCGGACGCGGCGAGCCCCGAAAGGTCATACATAACTGCAATGGCCCTTTTATACTTTGACGCAGCCTCCATAGCGTTTTGTAGGATGATTGAGGCTCTGTTATTTTTCTTGTCCTTGCTTTTTGCAACATCAAAAAATCGTTGTACAAACACACCGTCAATCCCGTATTGCTGCATCCATTTAAAGTGCAGGTCTACAGTACTTTTGTCCACAGAACTAAAAAAACGCGCAGTTTGCCCATTAGCAAGTTTAAATGGCGTAGCGTATGTTTTTTCATATTCGCTTACATCCGGCCACATATCTATGCCCGAGCGACCCTCATTTCCATAAGCATAGTGCGAAGAACCGCTGCCGTCTCCTGCAGCATTGAACCATCCCTGGTAACCGGCCATTATTAAGCCCTTGTAAGTTGGGTAAAGCGTGTTTTTACTGTGCTTTGTTTGTGCCCTGGTGGTTAAAGTCAGGCAAAAAAATAAAATTACGGATAATGGATA
>JAQBNY010000028.1 GCA_028288315.1 Mucilaginibacter sp. | reverse complement strand
GGTTCGACTCCGGCGCTGGGTACTTAAACATTAGCAAATCCCCGATAATATAATTATTGGGGATTTGTTCTTTTAGCCGGATAATGATAGAAATATATACTGATGGTGCATCAAGCGGTAACCCGGGACCGGGTGGTTATGGGGTAATTTTACGCTCGGGGAAGCACTATAAAGAGCTTTCTGCCGGGTATCGTAAAACTACCAACAACCGTATGGAACTACTGGCGGTAATTACCGGCCTGGAAGCTATTAAAACTCCTAATCAGGATGTTACTATCTACTCGGACTCCAAATACGTTATAGACTCTATTGAGAAAAGATGGGTGCATGGTTGGGTTGTTAAAGGGTTTGCAGGTAAAAAAAATAAAGATCTGTGGATAAGATACCTGAACATTAGCAAATTACATAAAATAAAGTTTGTATGGGTTCGCGGCCATAACGGGCATCCTGAAAATGAGCGTTGCGACGAATTAGCCGTAGCCGCAGCCAAACAAAAAAACTTACTAATAGATTCTGTTTTTGAAATGGAAGCCGGTAAAGTTGATTTATTATAGAAGTATTGTTCATAATTATATTATGAACAATACGCCACCTACTTCCCTCCCAGCTCAATTACCTCCAAATTGTGTATTTTTTCTTCAGTAATAGAAAGTCTAATTAATGTACGAACCTTTTGCCAGCCCTGTTTACCAGCTGCACCGGGGTTTAAATGCAGACAATTTATTTTTTTATCATATATAACCTTTAAAATATGCGAGTGCCCGCTGATAAATAAATTTGGAGGCTTAGTGTATATTTCACTCTTAACAGCCGGGCTATATTTATCCGGATACCCGCCAATGTGGGTCATCCAAACATCAACAGCTTCACAGTTAAACCGTAAATGCTCGGGGTAAATCTGGCGGATGTCTTTTCCATCAATATTTCCGTAAACACCTTTTAAAGGTTTAAAGGCGGCAAGCTTATCAGCCAGTTGTATGCTGCCAAAGTCGCCGGCATGCCATATCTCATCGCATTTATCAAAATGCTTAAAAACGGCATCATCCAGGTAACTGTGAGTATCGGATATCAAACCTATACGAACCATTCGATTTACGATTTAAGATGTATGATTTAGATTTTAAAAAATGGTAAAAAACTCTTTTAATGCGTTTTGATAAGCTGACGAATATACTTTTGGATGATCATAGATGATAAAATTTTCTTCAATTATACCTATTTGTGTATTTCCAATAATCAATATTTCCCGATGAGGTTCATCACCGTAAAATGAATAAATGCATATTTGCTTTTGTAAGTTAAGCTGGTATTTTGGCAACAGATACTTAACCAAATTAGACGTAGGTATAGGTAATATTAACTGACAAACGCCTGTTTCTGTCAAATGTTTAGCAACTGCTTTTATCAATCTTTCGTAAAAGCCTTCATCGGTATGCCGCGCAAGGTTTTTTTTATTTCCCGGCGATTCTAATGAATTTAAAAAGAACGGCGGATTAGAAACAATCAGGTCGAACTTTTTGTCGCTATGCTGTTCAAAATAAGCCTCAAAACCTACCGCATGGGCTAACATCCGATATGCAAACGGTGAATTATTAAAGTTTTTACGGGCAGTTTTTGCAGCGTCTTCATCAATTTCAACCGCATCAATTTTGGCACCAATAAATCGCTGAGCCAGCATGAGGGCAATTACACCTGTGCCTGTACCAATATCTAAAATATTTTGCGGATTATTGGCCTCAGTCAAAACACCAAGCAGTACACCATCGGTATTGATCTTCATTGCGCAGCCAGTTTGATCTACATTAAACTGCTTAAATTTAAAAATGCTCATTTACTAAAAATGCCGTATTTTAAGATGCAGTAAATAGCCCGCACACCATCCTTCCATCCTATTTTTTTACCATCGTCATAAGTACGGCCATAGTAAGAAATTCCTACTTCGTATATGCGAATTTTGGGTATGCGGGCTATCTTTATGGTTACCTCAGGCTCAAATCCGAAGCGCTGTTCCTGCAGATTAATGCTTTGTATGATCTTGGTATTAAATAACTTATAGCATGTTTCCATATCAGTAAGGTTTAAATTACTAAGCATATTGCACAAAAACGTTAGCATGCGGTTACCTATGGTATGCCAGAAAAACAATATCCGGTGTGGGTTGCTACCCATAAACCTGGAGCCATAAACTACATCTGCAAAGCCATGGCAAACAGGTTTCAGCAGATCATTATATTCGGCAGGATCATATTCCAAATCAGCATCCTGTATAATTAGATATTCGCCTGTTGCATGCGATATGCCTGTTTTTAAGGCTGCCCCCTTACCCCTATTCACTTCATGCTTAAAGTAACGGATATTTAGCTCAGGGTTCTCGGAATGATAAGCGGCAATGGTGAGGTCCGTATTATCGTTAGAGCAATCATCCACAATAATGATCTCCTTTTTTATATTATCAATTAACTCAACAGCTTTAATTTTATTTAAAATCAGAAATATGGTACTAGCTTCGTTATAGGCCGGGATTATTATTGATAATTTATCTATTTTCATGTGAGATTATGAGGAGCTAAAATTAAATAATATAAATTTAGATTTTGAATTAAACCTGTACACCGGTTATGCTTGAACAATACGATCTGAGTAACTTAATGGTGCTGGATATTGAAACTGTACCGCAATATAGCAGCCATGACCAGGTACCTGAACACATGCAGGAGCTTTGGGCGCACAAAATCCGTAACAACCGGGGCGAAATAACAGCTGAAGACTTTTATGAACGCGCAGGTATCTGGGCCGAGTTTGGCAAGATCATTTGTATATCAGTGGGCATATTTTTGAATGGAAAAAGAGCTGGACTGCGTGTAAAATCATTTGCAGGGCACGATGAAAAAGAACTACTGGAAGATTTTAGTAAAATGTTAAGCGGACAGCCATTGAGTTTGATACTTTGTGCACATAATGGCAAGGAGTTTGATTTTCCGTATATCTGCAGGCGTATGCTTATCAATGGCGTACAGTTTCCACCGCATTTACAGATCACAGGCAGAAAGCCCTGGGAAATTCCTCACCTGGATACCATGGAGCTTTGGAAATTCGGCGACTATAAAAACTACACATCGTTAAACCTCCTCACTGCCATATTTGGCATTCCTACTTCAAAAGATGATATTGACGGTAGCCAGGTTGGCCATGTCTACTGGGTGGAAAATGACCTGCCGAGAATATGCACCTATTGCCAAAAAGATGTTATTGCAACGGCGCAATTAATAAGGCGTTACCGTGGAGAAGAATTAATTGGGGAAGATTGTATTACAATTGTATAATTCATATTTATTTTCTTAAAAAACTACTATGAGTATAGTCTGCCTTATTAGATTAAGTGAATAATCTATCAGTAAGTTGATTTTTGCTTTTTATTGACGAGACATCAATAAAAAAGCCCTTATAAGAGGCCTCTTTTAGATTTTTTTTGCATGGGCTTATGAACGCTGTCTTTACTTGATGTTTGGTCAGACCGTTGTCCGCCGGCATTACTTATCCCTTTTTGCTTTTGACTTTCTTTAGCATCATTAAAAGCACGATCGGCAGTTGAATTTCCCTGGCCGTTATTATTATTAAAATCCTGAACTTTCATAATTGTAGTATTAAAGTTTATAAATATGGCTAAGCCATTGAACCTTAATATAACAACTGTACAGTTAAACTTGTTTTAGCTAATTTATTTAGAAGATGATTTCATAAAGTCAATGACATCTGCTGTAAACTTTTGAGGATGAGTATAGTGAATATTGTGCTCCGTATCAAAATAAACGATGTATTTTATGTACTGTGGATGCTGATCACGCAATGCCTTGTTCTCTTTTTCAAACGGCATTGGATCATCTTTACTTACGGGGTCAAGTATTAATACGGGCACATTAAGGTTACGAAAAATGATGCGTGGCTCCATCATCATCATGGATGCGGCAAAAAGAGGTATTTTAGTAGGCCGTAGTATCAGATCCATATACTGTTTACTGCTGGCCATATGAAAGTACTGGCTCAAACCTTCATATATTTTCCACCTGCCTGCTTTATTTTGGTTGATAATGGCAAACAATTCAAACTGGCTGCTTTTATCGCTTGTGTCAAGCATTGCTCTAAACGCATCTAATTCGGTGTTATAAGTAGTGTCCCATGGATTATGGTTTTTTATATCAAAGGGCTTGGCTTTAATAGCCAATTGATCATCAGTTAATTGATGGTTATACGTACCCGATGCTACAGAGCCACCATCTTCCAGTATCAACCCTAAAACATTTTTTGGATAGGCATCATAAAAAGCAGAAGCTATGTATCCACCCCTTGAAAAGCCGCCGATATATGCTTTCTTTATCTTCAGCTTATCCATCAGCATTTTTATATCATCGGCTATATGGTAAAGTGATACATCATGATCAGGGTATCCTGTTTTGCCATGTCCGTAATAATCAATTGCAATTACATAGAAGCCCGCTTTTACCAGCTTATCTGCAACTGGCAATAATTCATATCCATTTAATAAACTGCCATGTGCCCATATTAAGGGCCTATTTGCCGGATTTCCCCAGCTAAGGTAGTGCATCCTTATATTTTTGGTTTGAATATATGCAGCATGTTTTTTCTCAAAAGCCAAATAATCGTTTTTAGCTTTGCTGTATTGCTGCAAGAATTTAGTGCTATCAGTTATAGGTAATGCGGTTTGTGCTTTTGAAATAAACAAGTAGCCAAAGCTAAGTATAACTAAAAGTTTGATTTTTATCAGGGATGGTATCATTGCCTAAAGTTATCATAATAGCACACCATATAAAAAACAATTAGCCCGCTCAATTATTCATCTGATGTGGCAAATAACAATTCAAAGCAAGTTCAACTGACCGGTCAGCTTAAATGGGTGGAGCGTATAGCGTCTGTAATGGATGATAAGTTTCGCGTGCCGGGTACAAATTTCAGATTCGGGCTTGATCCTATTATGAATCTTATTCCCTATGCGGGCGATGTATCGGGCTTTGTAGTTGCCGCAGCCCTGCTGTTTGTAATGGCCAAAAATGGCGTGAGCCGCAAAGTGCTTATACTTATGGCCTTAAATATTTGTGTTGACACGGCTATTGGCGCCATACCATTAATAGGCCAGGTATCTGATTTTTATTTTAGAGCTAATACACGTAATATCCAACTCTTAAAAGAGCACTACCAGGAAGGTAAACACACAGGTAGCGGCAAAGGGATAATAATTATTTTATTGATTATACTGCTGGTATTTATGGCTGCTATAATGTTTGTAAGTTACAAAGCTTTGCAATGGCTATTTACGCAGTTTTAGAAGATAGATTAAAATATTTGCACAAAAAAAGGCCCCGGTCACATGACCAGGGCCTTTCAATATTGTGAACTTCGCTAAAATTATTCAGCTACTGCTTCTTCAGCATCAGGTGCTGCTTCTTTTTTTGCTTTAGGAGCTGCTGCTTTCTTCGCTTTAGGAGCTTCTTCAGTAACTTCTGCAACTGGTGCTGCAACTTTTACTGCTTTTACTTCTTTCTTAACAGCTGGTGCTGGTGCTAAATCTTCTGCAACAGGTGCAACTTCAAAAGGGATAACAGAAACGTATGAACGGTTATCTGCTTTCTTTTTAAATACTACATGACCTGCAGTTAATGCAAATAAGGTATGATCTTTACCGATACCTACGTTAAGGCCCGGATTGTGTTTGGTACCACGCTGACGTACGATGATGTTACCTGCAATTGCTGGTTGACCACCGAAAATTTTGATACCTAAACGTTTGCTATGTGATTCGCGGCCGTTTCTTGAACTACCGGCCCCTTTTTTGTGTGCCATTTCTTAATTTCTTTTGTGGGATAACGAGACCCCCGTTTAAAATTTAATTATAATGTGATACCGGTGATCTCGATCTTGGTAAATTGCTGACGGTGACCGTTTTTCTTTTTGTAACCTTTTCTTCTTTTCTTTTTGAAGATAATTACTTTATCACCTTTTAAATGAGACAAGATCTTAGCTGATACTTTAGCACTTTTTAAGTCAGAACCTAATTTAAAGCTACCTTCGTTTTCTGCTAACAATACCTGGTCAAATTCAATACTAGCGCCTTCATCTCCCTGTAAACGGTGTACAAAGATCTGCTGGTCTTTTGCAACTTTAAATTGCTGTCCGGCTATACTTACTATTGCGTACATTGTTGATTAATTATTATTTTAAATTTTGAGGTGCAAATATATGGATTAATAAATTAATATACAATGTACTATTTGCTATTTCTTTGACGTGCTTCAGCATCATTCAGTATTTTCTGTATTTCTTTTATCAAGCGTTCGTTGGCATCTTTCAGCTTGTCATTGCCATCATAGGCGGCATCAAACACAACTGTTTTACTTTTACGTTTGTAATTAAACTGCATCATATACCGTGGTGACCTTACCTTTGTTTCGGTATTCAGCTCTTTAGCCGGAAAATCCCAAAAGCCCAGGTCGGCAGCCTTACGGTGCAGGTACAGAAAATCGTCCTTGGTTAATTTCAGATGCATTTTAATGACAGAATCGCGGGTATTCACAAACTGATAATCGCCGGTTTTAGAATCGTATTTATTAAGCAGGCTGTCATTATAACCATATTGGAATTGTATAGATTGAAATTCAGAGAACTTGTAAGGAGCGTTCTTGATCATCATGCCATAATAATAAAAACAGTAAAGCAAGAATGGCACAACGATACTTGCTATAAGAAATATTTTTTTAGAACGAGTTGACATTTTATAATTAGTGAATTAATGAGTTAAATTTAACTTGAAAATTTGACATTGAATACTCGAAATCCTATTTCAATACTCTAATGTTTCAACTCTCCCTCCCATTTGCTTACAACCGCGGTTGCCATAGCATTACCTAAAACGTTGGTAGCAGAGCGGCCCATATCCATTAGTGGATCTATACCGATAAGTAAGGCCAAACCGGCTTCAGGAATATTAAACAGTGGCATAGTACCAGCTATAACAACCAGCGCTGCACGTGGCACGCCCGCTACACCTTTACTGGTTAACATTAGCACTAGAAGCATTGTTATCTGTTGCTCAAAAGACAAATGAACATTGTATGCTTGCGCCAGAAATAAGGATGCAAAGGTCATGTACATCATAGAGCCATCAAGGTTAAAGGAATAACCTAACGGCAAAACAAAGCTTACAATTTTGTTATTACAGCCAAAGCGCTCCAACTCTAATAACACTTTTGGATAGGCAGCTTCGCTTGTTGATGTACTAAAGGCTATAAGCATGGCATCTTTAATATTGCCAACCAGGTTAAAGGCGCGTTTTTTTAATACGATAAATCCGGCGAATATGATCACCATCCATAATACTACCAGCGAGAAATAAAACTCGCCTATAAATATGGCGTAAGTAGATAATATTCCTAATCCCTGCTTAGCAACAATGGCTGTTATGGCACCAAATACCGCCAATGGTGCAAGTTGCATTACGTATCCTGTTATCTTTAATATAACATGAGAAATAACATCCAGCGCTTTTATAACAACCTCCCCTTTCTCGCCAATAGCGGCTGTGGCCACACCAAAGAATAACGAGAACACCACTATCTGTAATATTTCGTTATTGGCCATAGCTTCTGTAAAGCTCTTAGGAAAAACGTGACCTATAAAATCGCGAAGGGATAAAGCAGATTTTTTAATATCGATACTTAAATGACTATCAGGCAGTGGCAAATGCATTGCCTTACCCGGCTCAAAAAAGTTAACCAGCATCATACCTAATAATAATGATACCAGCGATGCGCTTAAAAACCAAAGTAGTGTTTTACCGCCAATACGGCCTACAGCTTTAATATCGCCCACTTTTGCTACACCTACTACAAGCGTAGTAAACACTAGCGGGGCCACTATCATTTTTATAAGCCTCAGAAAAATATCGCTTAAAACAGTAAAGCCAACCAATTTATCTTCACGGGCGATGTCACTTTCTTTACGCAGTTTAACCTGTGTGGTTCGTTCTGCTTTAAGTGACTTGTAATTGGCAGTGGTTGTATCTTTAATTAGCAATATTTGGCCGTCTATAGATTTTATATTAGCCTCTGCTGCACTTATCTTGGTATTAATATTGTTAATTACCGTAGCATTGTAAATGTAACCGGCTATTACGCCTAATACAAGTGCTACAAAAATGTACATGGTTAGTTTGCTTCTTTGCATCTGATTATTTGGAGGCGCTAAACTACAAAATTTACTATGTTGCAGAAAGTTTAAAATCTACC